>JAUIEE010000013.1 GCA_030428965.1 bacterium
TCGTCTTGACGAGGGCAAACTCGACGCCGTCCCAGCGGTAAAGCGAGGCTGTCCCCGCGTCGTGACCCTGGGAGAAGACGCGCGAGTAGGTCGCACCCACGGCCACATAGGGGCCGTCGACGGCGATCGCTACACCGAAGTCCTTCATCTTGCTCCAGTCGGGGATGAGTCGGTGGTGGAGGAGCCACGCGCTGCCCGTTTGACGCAGCACGGCCACTCCTCCGGTACGCGCCGCCGTCGAGCCGGCTCCGTTGGGGGTCTGTTCGTCCGGGGCCTGGAGCTGGGTCTGCTGGTAGAAGCAGGCGTCCTGCATGCCGACGAAGAGGGTGACTTCGCCGCCGCGCGTCCGATGCAAGGCCACCGAGCTGCCCCAGCTCGTCATCCAGGAGGCATCCGGGGTCGTCAGGGTGTTGACCGGATCGAGGACGCGGTTCGAGTGGCTGGGAAAGTTCCCGTTCGAGTCCGGTGCGAACAGGTGTACGGAACGTTCTCCTCGCGCGGAGGCCACGATCAACTCGTCTTCGAGGAGCGCCAGGGAGTCCCCGAACAGGCTGAAGTCCTGGTTGCCGTTCGAGGCCTCCAGGATCTGCTGGAAGCCGTAGGTCCCGTTCATGGCGCGCCGAAAGAGAAGAGCGCGCCCCGAGAAGTTTCCCGTCCGGGTTCCGACCACGAGCAGCCTGCCGTCGGCCGCGAGGGAGCGTCCGAATTCACCGTCCGTCGCCGACAGGGCCCCCGGCAGGAACAAGCTCTGCACGCGCTGGTAGCCGAAGGTTCCCCGGCGCCAGACGTCCACGCGACCGTTTCCATGTCCCGGAGCGCCGACGAACAGGTGCTCGCCTGCGGTGACCATGGCCGTGCCTGTCTGGTGCAGTTCCCGGGGATCGTCGCGGGAAGCGACGAGCTCCAGCGGCAAGTCGAGTCCGGGGGCACGCGGGTCCTGCGGGGAGGCTGGGGTGGACTGGGCGGCCGGGATTGCCGGGAAGAGGCTCGCGAGATGAAGGAGGAGGGAAAGGCGCGGGAGCATGAGGTCGATCCAGGTGGGGGCACGGTGGAACTCGGAGGCTATCGGTCGGGACCCAGGCGGGCAACGGCCGGAGAGAGTGCGAAAGCCCCCTCCCATGAGCGTTCCCTCATGTCGCGCCGTTCATCACGGAGCGGGACCGCGAGAGGCCGGTTCTGTAGCTGAGGGGGCCGACGTAGAATGTGGCCAATGGCACATGCGATTCACGGAATGGGCGCCCTGATCGGGCTGCTGGTCTTGCAGGAGGCCTCCACGCCGGACCTCCCCAAAGCAGGCTCGGTTCGGGAGGACGACCATGAAGTCGCGCAGGTCTGGGCTCCCCCCGGCGAGTTCCAGATGGGGGCCGGGGAGGACGTTTCGGTGGAGGTCCCGGCGTGGGCGGAGCGTGAGTTGCAAAGCGAACGCCCGAGCCATCCGGTCAAGATCACCCAAGGGTTCTGGATCGATCGCACCGAAGTCACCGTGGAGGCCTTCCGCGCCTTCACGGAAGACGGTGGATACTTTCAAGAGGAGCTCTGGTCCGAGGAGGGGCGGGCTTGGCTCAAGGGTCAAAACGTCGACGCCTTGCCGGCGCGTTGTCTCCAGAACCCCAAGGCCCGAGAACCCCAGGTGTGTGTCACCTGGTTCGAAGCCCAGGCCTACGCGGCCTGGCGCGGCGGACGCTTGCCGACGGAAGCCGAGTGGGAGTGGGCCGCCCGGGGCCCCGAGTCGCGCGTCTTTCCGTGGGGCAACCAGTGGGATCCCGACCGGGCCCACGTCGTTGGCGCCGAGGGGCCCCGGGAAGTGGGGTCCTATCCGGACGGGGCCAGCTGGATCGGCGCCCTGGACATGGCCGGCAACGTGATGGAGTGGGTGAGCGACTGGCTCGACGTGAAATCCCACGAACGAACCGATGCCGTCGATCCCCAGGGACCCACCAGCGGCCGGGTCAAGGTGGAAAAGGGCGGATGGTGGGGAGCGCCTCCTTTCACCGCCCGCAGCTCCTACCGACACTTCGAGGATCCTCCGGGCTACCGCGACGCGCACATCGGATTCCGGGTGCTGACCGAAGATCCACGCTCGTCGTCGGACAGGTAGGCCAGCGGAGTCGGTGGGCTCGTCCCTACCTGTGGCGCGAGCACACGAGACCCAGGTGAAGCGCCGAATGCCCAAGATCGAAGCGGCTCTCCCTCTCGCTGTGCTGGTCTTCCTGTGGGCGTGCTCCGCTCCGCGGCAGGGCGTCACGGAGGCGTTCGAGCAGCGGCCTCCCCGGACGATCCGCGTCTTTCCGCCCAGCGGCCCGGCCCAGGGGGCGGACCTGGTCGAGGGCTGGTTGCGGACGGGGATCCGCGATCGCGGCTATGGCCTCGTGACTCCGGCGGATGCGACCCTCTTCACACGGATCGAGCACTGGGACCGTCAACTGCAACCGAGGGCAGGGCGTGCACCCGAACGGGTGGCCCTGTCGGCCAAGCTGGTCGAGGACGGAAGCGGGGAACTCCTTTGGAGTGGGGCCGCGGTCGTTCGGGCCAACGACCACGAAGAGGACGACGAGGGCGGCTCTGGCGACTGGCTCGACTCGGTCCTGGACGTCGCGATCGGGTCCTTGAGCAGCCCGATCGGGACGGATTTCGAGCAGGTTGCCGAAGAGGCCGTCACCTGCCTCCTGGCCAGCCTCCCCAAGGCCCCCGCCCGTCCGCCTCCCGTCACGCCCCCGTAACACCGATTCCGTCCCAGGCCGGCGAGACGGCTCTGCCGAGCTCGGGGTCCGGGGGCTCGCGAGCTGGCACGCCGCTTGCGCGGGAGTGATCTCCGGATCCTCCCATGCAAAGCGCGCTCACCCTGCTCCTCGTACCTGCCTTGGGCCTGGCTCTTGGCGTGCAACCCGTCCATGCCCACGGAGGCACGTACCGCGGACCTGCGGATTCTGTTCCTCCCGCAGCCAGTCCGGGCGCGGCGGCCCCGGGGGGAAGCGCATCCGGGCCTAGACAGGGGGGAGCGCCCACCAGCCCGGGTGCGAGGGGTCCCGCCTCGACGCCGTCCTCCGGGGCCCCGGGGCCCGAACCGGACACCTCGGTCTGGCAGATCTGGTGGGCGTACAACCGGGAAGCCTACGTCGACATCAAGGCGGCCATCTACGACCCCGATCCAGGGGCAGGCGGGGCGGGCGCCTTCCTGGGGCTCGGCCCCAAGAAGTTCTTCCGCGCGCGGCTGGCTCCGACGGAGAAGGACATCCGCACCCGCATCGTTCCCGCCCTGGTGCGCATTCTGAGGACCGAGAGCAACACGGACATCGTGACCGGGGCGCTCATTGCCCTGGCGAAGATCGGGGACGCCGAAGCGGGGGCCGGCCCGTCCTTGGCCGCGCTCTTCGAACCGTTCCTGGCGGACAAGAACCAGGAGATCGCGGAGACCGCGGCCGTCTCCCTCGGGATCCTGGCTAGTGTGCCCTCCGTTCCGGTTCTCTCGCACCTCCTGGCCGATTCGCGCCAGGGGCGGCGCTGGGTCGGGGGCAAGCCGGAAGTTCCCCTGCGGACACGCTCCTTCGCGGCCTACGGGCTCGGCCTGATCGGGCATCGCGTGCAGGACGTCGGTTGGAAGCGCGAGATCGTGGCGACCCTGGCACGCCAAGCCGCGTCCCCGGCCCTCTCCACGCCGGATGTCACCGTGGCGTGCGTCCTGGCCATGGGCCTGGTTCCCTTGCCGGTGGAGCCGGAGTTCGGGCCGCAGCTTCCGGCTTCGTTCTCCTCGGTTCACACTAGCCGCTCGGCCCAGATCCGGTGGCTGGAGGACCTGGCACGTTCCGACGAGCAGCACGACCTGGTGCGCAGCCACGCCACCCTGGTGCTGGCCCGCCTGGTCGCCGATCTTCCCGGACGTGCCGACCTCAAACAAAGCCTGGCCGCCTTCCTTCTGCGTCACATCGCTCCCCACTCCAAGGAACCTCGCTGGATGCGCCAGTGTTCCGCGGTTGCCCTCGGCACGCTGGGGGACGCCGATGGCGAAGAGATCGATCTCGCGATCCGCCGCAGCCTGCAGTGGACGGCTTCCCACGACCCGGATCGAGACACCCAGCACTTCGCCGTGATCGCCCTCGCCAACGTCGCTTCGCGTCCCGGGCAGCCCGGGTTCGGCCCCGGTTCGGGTACAGCGCTCGTGCAGCAGTACCTGCAGGAGCAGCTCACTCGAGGCGAGAGCATGATGCGTCCCTGGGCGGCCCTCGGACTGGGATTGCTGGGCCGCTCGCTCGAGCCGGGGAACGGAGTTCGGGAAGCCTGCGCCAAGCCGCTGCGACAAGGCCTACGCCTCGCGCGCACGCCGCGGGAGATCGGCGCCCATGCCATCGCCCTGGGGATGCTCGGGGACGTGGACGCGACCGAGATCCTGCTCCACAAGCTTTCCGCTCCCGGAGAAGACGACACGCGCGCCTTCGTTGCCCTCGCGCTCGGCATGATCGGGGCCGTGGAAGCCCTGGAACCGATCCAGGAGATCCTGAAGCGTTCCAAGTACCGTCCCAAGCTGCTGCAGCAGACCGCCATCAGCCTGGGCCTCTTGGGGGACAAGCAGCTGGTGCCCCAGCTGATCGATCTCCTGCGCACCGCCGGCAGCCTCTCCGCCCAGGCGTCGCTGGCCCAGGGCCTGGGTGCCATCGGAGACGCGCGCTCCATCGGGCCCTTGATCGAGATGCTCGAGGATCCCCAGATCACTCCCCTGGCCCGCGCCTTCGCCGCCGTGGCCCTCGGCATCGTGGCCGACAAGGAGCCCCAGGCCTGGAACGCGAAGCTCGCCATCGGCATCAACTACCGCGCGAACACCGCGACCCTGACCGACGGTCAGGGTTCGGGGATCCTGGAGATCCTGTAGGGGGCCGGATAGGGCCTGCACGAGGGCCCGTGCGCTGAAGCTCCGGAAGCTTGGGCCGGAGCCCACCCGTGGGCTCGTCCGGGTCCAAGAGGAAGGCCGGCAGCTTTTTCTGGCGGTTCCTCCGCTCGAATTGCACTGGAAGGGGGAGTGCTCCTTCGAACCGATTCCCCGAGCCATGCTTCCATGAAGATGCAACGCTTTGCCCTGCTGGCCCCCTTTCTCGTCGCCGCCGTCCTGATCCTCCCGGCCCGCACCGGTGGTACGCCCCCCGGGCTGGAGCTGCCGCACACCTTCAGCAGCGGCACGCCCGCCCTGGCGAGTGAGGTGAACGAGAACTTCGAGGCTGTGATGGAGGGTGTGCGCCTGCTCGACAGCGAGTTTTCCATGCTCGCTACCCCGGCACGCTCGAGCCAGCTGATCCGGGTGGCCCCCGAAGGCGGCGACTACCCGTCGGTGGTCGAGGCCCTGGAATCGCTGGACGGAACCGAGGGCTCGGTGCTGATCGAAATCTTCCCGGGGATCTACGAAGAGTCGTCGGTGATCGTGGTGCCCGAGAACGTCCATCTCCAGGGGAAGGGGGCCGACGTCACCGTCCTTCGCTCGACGAGCTCCTCTACGCCGGGCCATGCCCTCGAGATGCGCAACGGCTCCTCGGTGGCAGGCCTGACCCTGGAGAACACGGCCCTGGATGGGTTCGCAGCAGGCATCGGAGTCTTCTTCAATGACGCCGAGGTTCGCATCGACGAAGTCTGCATCCAAGCGGCGGAGGGCAGCACAGCCGTCTTCACAGCCGTGTACATGTCGGGGCTCAAGGCCACGATCACGCGTAGCGTCCTCAAGTCGTCCGGTGCGAGCGGATCGGCGCTCCGGACCTTCGGCGACTTCCACGTGGAGGAATGCGAGCTCGAGGCTGATTCCTTCGGCATCTTCCTGGTCACGCCGGCCACGGTCAACGGAACGTTGGAAAGGTCCTCCGTCCTTGCGGACCATCCCATGCAAATCAATGGAGCTGGGACTCAGGTGCGGATACACGACTGCACGATCGAGGGACGGACGACCACGATCCAGGCCAATGGCAGTGAGGTGCTGGTTTCGTCCAGCCTGGTCTGTTTCAACGTCCTGGCCGCCGCCAACGGAGGCCGCATCGTGCTTCTTCAGTGTCGAGACGAGAACTTCGAATCCTTCGAGATCGTCCTGGAATAACGCCACCTACGAGCCCGTCCAGCCATGAAGAACCAACGAACTCTCGTCGCACTCCTTCGGTGGATGTTGTTCCTGGGCCTGTCGGCTCTGGCCCTGAACTCCTGCGGGGGAGGTGGCGGCGGAGGAGAGCAGATCGCCCAGGAGGAAGGGGACTGGGGCAACTTCGACTGGGACCGGGGCGTGTGGAAGTAGGCCCCCCGTAGCTCTGCAGGGAACCGGTCGTCGCACAGGTTCGTGGCCCGTCCCGAGGCCCTTCGGGCCGTTCTCGAGGGTGTGGAGGTCAGAATCGGGAAAGGTCTTCCCAAAAGCCCCCTTTTGCTCGGGTGGCGGCTGCCAGCCCTACGACTATATTGGGGCGACTCGGGATGCTTGGTTCGACCTCACTACGCCTTGGGCTCTTCCTTGCCGCTCTCCTACCTGGACTCCTGTTCCAGGGCGGAGAGTCGCTGACGCTGTGCCTGCATGACCTGCTGGGCCTCGAAGGTGATTGTGTCGAAGCCCGAGTGTCCTCGGGTTCCCAGGGTGCCAGCTGCTGTTCCGGGGAACAGGAGGAGCCCGAAGGGCCCGCTCTGGCCCCGACCCACGAGTGTGCCGGCTGCTGCATCGAGATCGACCCCGAGGGCGGGGAGATCTTCACGCCGCCCCCGGTGAGCTTGGCCTTCTCCCTGGCTCCACCTGCTCCGCCCGTTCCAACGTGCTTGCCTGTGGGGCCGGTGATCCGGCTCGTGCCACGCGACGTGGTCCGCGTGCGCAAGCCACCCGGGCACGCTCCAACTCCGCTACGAATCTAGGAACGGGCTCTCGCCCGTCGTGGGTGCACTTCGTGCGCCTGCGTTGATTCGTTCTGGCTCCACGCGGAGTTCCCATGCCTTCTTTTTCTGCGCCCTTCCTGCGCCTCGCCGCAATTCCATGGCTGCTGCTCTGCCCCCTCGCCGCTTGTCGGGCTCCCCGGGCCGTTCCCCTCGAAACAGCTGACCTGACCGCCGCGGTAGCGACCAGGGATGCCTCTCCCGAGGAGCTCGGGGCAGCCCTCGAGCTGGCCGGCCTTCAGCCTCTGGCCCTGGCACGCCCCGAGGATGCGACCGATCCGCGGCAGGCCGAGTTCTGGCACGCCTGCGCCTGGGCCTGGTCTCCTGCGACCCGGGAGGTCCGCAGGCGCCTGCAAGCGGCAAGTGCCCGGGCCGACTCCGCCGGACGTCCAGGACCGATCTGGGGCATGCTGGAGATACGCGAACTCGATCAGCCCGAGGACCAGACGCGGCTCATGCTGGCCTTCGACCTGATCGGGGTCCTGGGCCTGGGCCCCGCCGAAGCGGCCCGGGTCCTGGCCGATGCACAGGTGCGCTCGGCCTTGAATGCCCTCGAGGAGGCCATGTGGACGACCCGCTTCGAGGTCGACGGCGCTCGCGTGCGCCTGGCCGCTGCCCGGGCGGCTTCGGAAAGCCTGGTCGCGCTGGAGTACGAGGCCCGGAGCGCCCTGGAGCGCATCGAGATCCTCGAGAGAAACGGGCGGCTCTCCACAGGTTCGCTGGCGAGCGCACGCCTGGCTCTCCGGAAGCTGACGGAACGGCGCGCGCAGGTCGAACAGCAGGAAGCCGTCGCCCTCGAGCGTCTTGCCGTTGCCTCCGGCCTGGTGCCGAACGCCGCGGCCCTGAACGAGCCCGGTGCCCAGACGCTTGCGTCCTGGCCCGTCGAGAGCTCCGACCCCGGAGATCCGACACCGTCCGAGCTCCTGGACAGGCTCCCTGGATTGCGCGCCCTGTTGCTCGACTACGCCATCGCCGAGTCTCGACTGCGAGAGGTGGCCTCGCGCCGCTGGCCCGACCTCTCGCTCGGTCCGCACCTGTTCTGGAGCGATCCCGACTTCCTGCTCGGATCCGTCCTCCGTTCAGGTCTCCCCTGGCCCGGCTCCCTGGACGGGGAGATCGAAGCGGCCCGCATCGAGCGCCTGGCCGCCCGGGAGCGGGTCGAGGACGGTCTCTTGGCAGCCTTGTCGGCTCTGGCCGCGGCCCGGGACCAGGAACGTGCCGCTCGACGGGCCCTCGAGCAGGGAGCCCGGCCGGCGCTGGGGGAAAGCGGGCGACTGTGGGAAGCGGCGAAGGCCCGCTTCTCGGTCGACCCGACGGGGCTCGAGCTTTGGGCCCATGCGCTGGGCGAGCAGGCGCGCGCCCTGCAGGGGGTCGAGGTCGCCCGGGCGGAACATGCACTGGCCCTGCTGGAGATCGAGCGCAGGACTGGCCCCGCAAGGGAAGCGCCCAGGCTCGTCGCCAGCCCGCTGGGAGGAGATCGCCCGTGAGCTCCTCCCAGGTCGATCTGGACGTCTTGGTGCGCGACCGAGGCGCGGCAGGCCTGAAGCCGCCGCGCCGTCGCCTGTGGATCGTCTTGCCCCTCGTGGTGCTGGCCGTCTTCGCGACGCTCTTCGCCAGCAACCTGCGGGACTGGGTCCTGGGCGCACGCCCTGTGGTCGTCGTACGCCCTCAACCTGTGCTGGAGGGCGGCCCGGCGGTGGCCGGTGGCTCCGTGGTCACCCAGGCCGCGGGCTGGGTCGAGCCGGATCCTTTCCCCGCGCACGTTCCGGCGCTGGCGCAGGGAGTCGTGCGCGAGATGCTCGTTCAGGAATCCGATGCTGTGGCCGCGGGCGATCCTGTGGCCTACCTCGTGGACGACGATGCGCGCCTGGCCTTGGGGATCGCGCAGGGGGCGCTGGACCAGGCCGAAGGGGACCTCGCGGCGGCCCGCGCCGAGGAGCTGGCCGCACGCACGGCTCTGGAAGAGGCGATCGACCTGATCGCAGCCCGCGAGGGAGCCGAGGCGCTCCTGGCGGCACGTCGCGCGGAGTCGGAGCTGCGTGCCCAGGCCGTCGTCAAGGGCCGTGCTCAGCTCGAGCTGGCCGAGGACGAACGCATCGTCCAGCAGGAACTGGAGCGGGCCGGAGCCGCGGGGCTGCGGCAGGTGGAGATCGCCGTGGCCCGTTGCGACGAGGCCCGCGGAGAGCTCGCCCGGCTCGAAGCGGAGGCCGTGCGGACCGAAGCGGAGGTTCGCGTGGCCGAGGTCGAGCTGGCTCGGGCCACACGCCAGGACGAGCTGCGTATCGAGGAGCAGCGGCGCGTGGCCAGCGCCGAGGCCCAGGTCGTCCAGGCTGAGGGCCTCCTCGCGCAGCGGAGAGCCGCCCGGGACGAGGCCCAGCTGCGCCTCGATCGCATGGTCGTTCGGGCGCCGATGGACGGCATCGTGCTCGAACGTCTGGCCGTGTCCGGCTCCACCCTGTTCGGGCTGACGCACCACGTTGCCACCCTCTACGACCCGGCTTCGCTCCGGGTGCGGGTGGACGTCCCGCAGCAGGACCTGGCCAGGCTCTTCGTGGGGCAGGAGGCCCGCATCCGCAACGATGCGCGTCCCGAACGCCCCTACGTCGGCGAGGTCCTGCGCATCGTGCAGCGGGCGGACATCCAGAAGGTCACCCTCCAGGCCCACGTCCGGGTCCGCGATGGGGACGAACTGCTGCGTCCCGAGATGCTGGTCCAGGTGCAGTTCCTGGCCGCCGACCAGGGCGGGGAGCAGACCGGAGCCTCTGCCGGCAGCTCGGTCGGGGTTCCCGAGGACATGCTCGAGGGCGAGAGCGTGTGGATCCTCGATGCGGAGAAGGGAACGGCCACGCGCCGGCGAGTCGAGATCGGCGCGCGTAGAGAGGGGCTCGTGATCGTGACCGCAGGACTCGATCTCTCCGACAAGCTGCTGCGTTCCGCCGACGGAGCTCCCCTGGGCGAGGGGGAGCGCGTGAAAGCCACGGAGACCCGACGATGAGCTTCATCCGGCTGCACGACGTCACCCGGACCTACGGAAGCGGTTCCGCGGCGGTCACCCCCCTGGCCGGCGTGGATCTGCAGATCGAGCGCGGGGAGTTCTTCGTGCTCCTGGGGCCATCGGGAAGTGGAAAGACGACGCTGCTCAACCTGATCGCGGGTATCGACCGACCGGATGCCGGCAGGATCGAAGTCGATGGGCAGGATCTCGGCCGCCTTGGTCCTGGAGCCCTGGCGGACTGGCGCGCGGAGCACGTCGGCTACGTCTTCCAGAGTCCGAACCTGATCCCCGTGCTCACGGCCTACGAGAACGTCGAGGTTCCCCTTTGGCTCTTTCCGCTGGGAGCGAAAGAGCGTCACCAACGGGTCGAGACGGCCCTCAGCGCGGTGGGGCTGATCGACCGTGCTTTCCACCGACCGAAGGCGCTCTCGGGAGGCCAGGAGCAGAGGGTGGCCATCGCGCGCGCCATCGTGGCCGATCCCCAGGTCGTGCTGGCCGACGAGCCCACGGGGAATCTGGATCACGTTGCCGCCGAAGGCGTGCTCGAGCTGCTTTCGCGACTGAACAGCGAACACGGCAAGACGGTCGTCATGGTCACCCACGATCCGCGCGCTGCGGCCTTTGGAACGCGGCGGATGGTGCTCGACAAGGGCCAGCTCGGGGACCTGCCGGCGCCTCGAGCCTCGGAGGTGGAGCGATGAGGTGGTCGCTGTTCGTACGCCGCAACCTGCTGCGCCGCCCCGGCCGCACGGCCCTCACGGTGATCGGGATTGCCTTCGGCACCCTGCTCCTCGTCCTGGTCGAGGGGCTTTCCGCCGGCCTGGAACGCGCCCTTTCGGGATCGGAGTCCGCGCGCACGCTGATCGTCTACCGGCAGAACCGCTACTGTCCCCAGACCTCGTTCCTGCCGGAGCGCTACACCCGGGAGATCGAGGGCATCGAGGGGGTCACCAGCGTCCTGCCTCTCAAGGTCTTCCTCTCCAACTGCCGCGCCAGCCTCGACATCGTCTCCTTTCAGGGCGCTCCGATCGAGCGTCTCCTGGCGGCTCGGGACATGGAGATCCTGGCGGGCGACATCGGCACCTTCCAGCGCGAGCGGGACGCGGCCCTGGTGGGGCGTGAGTTCGCCCAGCGACGCGGTCTCGAAGTGGGCGACAGCTTTCAGCTGGGCAACATCGGCATCAAGGTCGCCGGCACCTTCCGCTCCGGGGAACCCGTCGAGGAAAGCGTGGTCCTCACCCACCTCGAGTTCCTCCAGCGCGCGGGCCCCGTCGACCGGCTGGGGACCGTCACCCAGTACGAGGTCAAGGTCGAGGACCCCGCGCAGGCGGAAGCCATCGCCCGGGAGATCGACGCCCGTTTCGCCACGGCCGAGGAGCCGACCGATACCCGGCCCAAGCTGGCCTTCCTGGAGACGGCGACCCGAGACCTGCGGGAGGTGCTGCGCTTCGCGCGCCTCTTGGCCCTGGGCTGCGTGGCCGTGGTCTTGACCCTCGTCGGCAACACCGTGCTCATGGCCGTGGTCGAACGCATGGGCGAGATGGGGGTGCTGCGGACCATCGGCTTCCACGGCCGCCACCTGGCCCAGGCCGTTCTCCTGGAGGGGGCCGTCTACGCGCTGTTCGGGTATGCCCTCGGACTGATCGCCGCCTACGCCTTGATCGCGACGACCCATCTCTCGATCGGTGCCGAGGGGGTCTCCGTCTCCTTCCTCGTCACGGGCAGCGTGGTCCTTCGAGCCCTGATTCTGGCCATCGGAGCGGCCCTCATCGCGGCCTTGATCCCGGCTCTCCAGGCCGCTCGGGTCCCGGTCGTCCAGGCCTTGAGGAGCGCCTGAAATGGCCGGCGTCCTACCCTTCGACTACGCCGTGCGGAATCTCCTGCGGCGCCCGTTGCGCACGCTCCTCACGGCAGGCTCGTGTGCCCTGGTGGCCGCCTTGCTCGCGAGCACCACCGCGTTCGTCGAAGGACTCGGCCGGAGCTCGGCCAGCCAGGGCCGCGAGGACGTAGGCATCGTACTCTCGCGCGTCGCCGCCACGGACGTCCTGCGCTCCACGGTGGGAGCGGGCGTCGCCCAGGAGATCTCCGCCGCGGTGCGCGGAATCGCGCGCCCGGGCGGGGTGCCCGCGGTCTCGCCCGAGATCCATGTCGGAACGCGCATCCGCCTGGGCGCGATGCCCGAGGGGGAGGGCGAGGACCCTGCCTACGAAGGCTTCGTGCGCGGCATCTCCCGCGAGGCTTTCCTGGTGCACGATGCGGTGACCATCGTCGAGGGGACGGCTCCCGGCCCGGGGGAAGTCCTCGTTGGCCGCCTCGTCGCCGCCAAGCTCGGCGTTGCACCCGAGCGTCTGGCCGTCGGACAGACCGTGCGCTTCGAGAACGGCGAGTTCCGGGTCTGCGGTCGCTTCGTGGCCCCGGGCACGACGATCGAGAGTGAACTCTGGGCTCCCGTCGAGGACCTGAAGAGCCTGACCCGTCGGGGTGACGTCTCGGCCGTTTTCGTGCGACTCGAACGCGCGGAGGACCTGGCCCAACTCGAGCTCTTCACCCACCGGCGGCTCGATCTCGAGCTGCACGCCATCCGTTCCAGCCTCTACTACGCCGAGCTCGCTGCCTGGTTCACCCCGATCCAGGCCCTGGCATGGGTGCTGGCTGCGATGATGGCGGCCGCGGCGCTCTTCGGCGCGGCCAATACCCTCAATGCCGCGGTCCAGGACCGCGTGCGCGAGCTGGCTGCCCTGCGCGCGGTGGGGTACCGGGGGATGGCGCTCGTGCTCGCCTTGGCCCAGGAAGGAGTGGCCCTGGCGGCCCTCGGCGGACTGGCCGGGCTAGGGCTGGCGCGACTGTGGGTCGAGGGCTCCTCCGTGCAGATCGCCATGGGCGCCTTTCGGCTGGAGGTCGGTCCGAGTGCCGTGCTGATCGCCTTCGGAGGAGTTCTCGCCCTGGGGCTCTTCGCCGTTCTACCCGCCGCCCTCCGTGTGCTTCGTATGCCCGTCGCCCTGGCCCTCAAGGAAACGTGATTCCAAACCTGGAAGCCATCGATATGAAAACTCTCGTCTCTCTCTTGTTGCTCTTCGTTCCCGTCCTGGCCCCGAGCTGCGGCCAAGACGCCACCGAGGCTACCGACGCGGTGGCCACGCCCTCCCAGGTGCCCGAACGCTTCTGGCTGGAATCCCCGCCCCCCGACACCCAAGACGTCGGCGCGGCCCGAGTCGCCCTCGAGGATGGCGCCAAGGTCAGCGTTCGGGGAGTCGTCGGAGGCTCCCGCAAGCCGTTCGTCGATGGGCTCGCGGCGTTCATGCTCGTCGATCCGGCCCTGAAGTCCTGCGTCGGAGACGGGATGAACTGTCCGACTCCCTGGGACTACTGCTGCGAGGACCCGCAGGTCATGGCGCAGAACACGGTGACCGTGGAGCTGCGTGAGGGGGACCGCATCCTGGCCGCCAACCTCGAGGGCCTACAGGGGCTCGAGCACCTGGCAACGGTCGTGGTCCAGGGGGTGGCCGAAACGGATCCTCGCGGAAACGTCACGGTCGTTGCATCCGGGGTCTACCCCGAGGACTGAGGCTTCCGGGCAAGGGGCTCGCCGCACGGACCCGAGCCCCTCCAGCGGTTTCTTGGGGGCGTCGCAAGAAAAAGCGCCCTTCTTTGGCGGTTCTGACGACCGGCCTGCACTGGCAGGGAGAGCCACGTTCTCCAGACACCACGTCCGGGAGGTGGGCTTTTCCCCATGAAGATCCAATCTCCCGGCCTGCTGACCCCCGACCTCGTCTCTTCAGGCCCAGAAGGTGGGCCGGTAGCAGGCAGGGGCGGTTCGGCCCGAGAGAGGCCGGGATCCGAGTGGCGGTGGGGTTTTCGAGGAGCCTCGCCCGAGGCACCTGGATTCGCCCAGGCTCGGTCCCCTCGTTGCCTTATGCTGCGCCGCAGACCACGAGGCTCCCTCGTGGCGCAAGCCAAGCATCGGAACCGCCGTGCCCATGACAAGCCCCTCGCAGCTGACGCTCCGCCGCCCCGACGACTGGCATGTGCACCTGCGCGATGGAACCATGCTCGAGCTGGCCGTGGCCGATACGGCTCGGCAGTTCGCCCGAGCGATCTGCATGCCGAATCTGGTTCCGCCGGTGACGACCCGCGCCGCGGCGCTTTCCTACCGACAGCGTATCCAGGCGGCCTGTCCGGCCGGCCTGGACTTCACACCTCTGCTGACCGCCTACCTCACCGATGCGATCGACCCCCAGGAGGTCGCAGCGGGCTACGAGGAAGGGGTCTTCGCTGCCTGCAAGCTCTATCCCGCTGGAGCCACGACCAACTCCGACGCCGGCGTCACCGACGTCCGCAACATCGACGCGGTCCTGGAGAGCATGCAGGAGATCGGCATGCCGCTCCTGGTGCACGGCGAGGTCGTGAACCCCGAGGTGGACGTGTTCGACCGGGAAGCCGTCTTCATCGAAACCGTCCTCGAACCGCTCCTGTCCCGTTTCCCGGGACTCAAGGTCGTCCTCGAGCACATCACCACCCGGGATGCGGTGAACTTCGTGACGGCCGCCCCGGTCAACGTGGCTGCCACGATCACGGCTCATCACCTGCACATCGATCGCAACGCCCTGTTCGACGGCGGCCTACGCCCGCACGCCTACTGCCTCCCCGTGGCCAAGCGCCGGGGCCATCGGGAGGCCTTGCGCCACGCCGCGGTCTCGGGCAACCCCAAGTTCTTCCTGGGCACCGATTCCGCACCGCATCCCCGGTCCGCCAAGGAAAGCGCCTGCGGCTGCGCGGGCATCTACACCGCTCCGGTCGCCCTGGAGAGCTACGCGGAAGTCTTCGAAGAGGAAGGCCGTCTCGAGCGCCTGGAGGCTTTTGCGAGCGAATACGGTCCGCGCTTCTACGGACTGGCGCTCAACGCAGGCTCCGTCACGCTGGAGAGGACGGTTCAGACCGTCCCCGAAGTGGTCGAAAACGCGGGCCAGAGCGTCGTTCCGTTCAAGGCCGGTCAAGAGCTTCGCTGGCGATTGCGCCAACGCGCGTAGCGCCTTTCTGGAGTCGCCGACCGGAGACCTTATGTCTCGGCGGCCCAACGGTCCTTCGGGGCCGATGGAACCCTCCGACCGGAGCGGTTGAAGTCTGTTCAGCGCGCCTCCTGCGTTGCGAGGATGTCCGGAAGGACGCGCTCCTTCCTGCGTTGCGCCGACCAACGCGGATCCGGCCCTGAACCCGATTGACGAGACCCCTCCATGAAGCTCCGTCTACGCGCCGCCGGCACCTTGAGTGTCGCCCTTGTTCTTCTCCCCGCCATCTTGCTCGCGCAAAGTACCAAGGACGGGGCTGCCGGCCCTCAGAGCGCCGTGGGGCCACTGGCGTGCGCCAATCGCCTCGCCGACCAATCCGGTGGCAGTTGTCTCGAGGCTTCCCGGGATCCGGTCTTTGGGAGCCTTCTGCCGTACCCGGGAGCTTTCAATGTGTTCGATCCCGGGAACTTCATGACGGTCCCAGGCGGCTACGCCAATCAGGCGTCCGACAGCTTCTCGACGGTAGGTGGCGGAGCCTTGAACACAGCCTCTGAGCGCTACTCGACGGTGGCGGGAGGTTACGGCAACCTGGTGAGTGCCATCGGCAGCACGGTGGGAGGTGGCCTTCTCAACGACTCCACCGGACCCGGTTCGACCGTTGCTGGAGGATCAGGCAACGTGGCCTCTGCCAGTGAGGCTTCGGTCGGAGGTGGAAACAGCAACAGGGCGTCCGACGATCGAGCGACCGTCGGCGGTGGAGCTTTCAATACGGCTAGCGGACGCTATGCGGTGGTTGGCGGAGGCCTCTCGAATGATGCGGTGGGCTATTCCAGTGTCGTTCCAGGTGGGTTTGACTGCTTGGCTCAGGGCGACTATTCCTTCGCCGCCGGGAGGCGTGCTCGGGCCCTCCACCAGGGAACCTTCGTCTGGTCGGATGCCACCAATGCGCACTTCGACTCCACAGGCTCCGATCAGTTCCTGATCGAAGCGGACGGCGGCGTCGGTATTGGAACGAACGCTCCCGAAACGGCCCTGCACGTGGACGGCGGTACGGACGTCGCACCCGCCGGGGGCGGGTTCTTCCAGGCGGGGTCCTCCAACGGCCTCAACCTGGCTCTCGACAACAACGAGATCATGGCTCGGGACAATGGAACCACGAGCAAGCTGAGTATCAACGTGAGCGGCGGTGATGTGATTCTCGGCAATGGTAGCTCGAGCGGTCTCGTGGGTATCGGCAACAACAATCCGGCAGCCAAGCTCGATGTCGCGGCGAACGCGGCGTTGGATGCGTTGCGTGTCCGGGTCGCCGGCACGACGCGGTTGGTCGTCAAGTCCAACGGCGCCGTGGGAGTCGGAGCCAACTTCACCCCCTCCTTCGACCTGCAGGTCTCCTCCAGTGCGCCCAATGGCGGCACGGCGGGGAAGCCAGGGGGCGGCTCGTGGTCGAACTCCTCGGACCGTCGCTTGAAGAAGAACATCGAGGACCTGGAAGGCTCCCTGGAAACCCTGCTCGCCCTGCGAGGCGTGACCTACGAATACAAGGACCCCGAGGCCATTGGTGAGCTCTCGGGGACCCGGATCGGGTTCGTTGCCCAGGAGGTTGAAGAGGTGCTGCCGGACTGGGTAAGCGAGAAGCCCGATGGAATGAAGATGCTCACGATCCGTGGGTTCGAGGCGCTGGCGGTCGAGGCCTTCCGGGAACAGCAGGAGCGAATCCGGACCCTGAGCCTCGAGAACGAAGTCTTGCGGGAGCGAGTCGAAGAACTGGAACTCTTGCAGGGCCGTATCGATGCCCTTGAGAGTCTGCTGGAAGGGGGCGTCGGCCTCGTTGCCCGTTAGGCCCCAGTTCTCCTTGCTCTCGCCTGGTTTGGCAGAGGCACCATCGGGAATCCGCGCCGCACCGTAGCCTTCCGGCTTCGGGTCTGGACACCTTGTGAAGGTCTCGTAGCATGGCTGGCCCGCGCCCGTGGCGCGGGCTTTCGGCCGTTGAGAGCCATCGGCTCCGCGAATCCAACCATCCGCGCGCACGCGGAGAAGCGAATCGAGATGCTCCAGATGTTTCACGCTCCCCTTTTCAGCCTGCTGCTCGTCGGAGGCAGCCTGTCGTTCCCCGCAGGCAGCGTTGCGCAGGTCCCGGACCAGAAGGCGAGCGCGCCCGCGGCCATCGCGCAGCTCGTTCCGGAGGAGACGGCGCTCTACGTCCAGGTCGGATCGTTGGACGGCTTGCGTGCGATGAGTGCTCGCATCCAGCAAACGCTGAGCGAGGACTTCGACCTGGCCGGACTGGTGGAGCCGCTCCTGGCGGACTTGCTGGACGTCGAGCAGGTCGAGAAGGACCGCCCCCTGGCCATGGCCTTCGCCGTCAATCCGTTCTTCGGCCTCGAGCCCACGGTCTTGGTGGTGCCCACTCAAACCCCGGAACCGCTGGTTGCTTCGTTCGATAGTGACTCGCAGGCGGCCCCGATCACCCGGGAAGGCTACGTCGGCCTGCCCTTTTCCCAGAGCTACGAGCCGGGGGCCGGGTGGGTGGAAAATCTCGGCGGCCTCCTGGCCGGGGAGTTCACCCTGCGGGTCGACCTGGTTCGCGTGCTCGAGCTCTTCAGGCCCATGATCGAGGGCGGATTGGAAAGCTTCGAGGAGCTTCTTGCGGACCCGGACTTCCTGCAAGAAACCCCGGGGTTCGATCCGACCCCGCTGCTGGAGCTCTACTTCGACGCCTTCCGTGCCTTCCTCGATTCCGCCGAAACCTACGACGTGGCCTTCGATGTGGAAGGGGAGGACCTGCGCTTCGCCGGCGCCTACACCGCCCGAGAAGGAACTCCCATGGCGACCTTTGCCCAGGACTCCCGGAACTCCCTGAGAGACGTCGCGGGCTACGTGGACTCAGCTGCTTCCGCGACCTTCTTCCTGGGCATGGATTGGGGAATCTTCTACGAGACGAGCGGACCGTTCCTGCAGGCCGCCCTGGCTTCCTATCCGGACGCCATGCGAGAGAGCTTCGAGGACTACCTCACGGACTACGGCGAGCTGATGGCCCTCCTGGGCAACGGCATGGCCGGCAGCTTGGATATCGCGGCCGACGGCCTTCGCGCCACGTACTTCGCCCGTTGCCAGGACTCCGCGAAGCTCGTCACGCTGATGACGCAGACCCTCGAGAAGAACTCTCTGGCCTCGATGGGCGTGGACTTCAGCGAACCGCAATCGCTCGAGCGCGACGGATGCACCGTCACGCGCTTCCAGATGACGGTCGATACCGAAGTGATGACCAGCGCCATGGAGCTGGACGCCGGAGGTGACCCGGCTCAGATGCAGGACGTCCTGCAGAGGCTCTACGGAGAAGATGGCCTGCAGGTGGCCGTGGCCGTGCGAGGGGAGACGGTCGGCTTCGTCCTGGGCGGCGACGAGGCCTACCTGGCCCGAGCCACGTCCTCCCTGGCGCGCGGACCGGGCCCGCTTCCTGCGAAAGTGGAGCGCGCCCTCGAGCAGGTCCACGGCGCCCGCATGGCGGTCGTGTGCGACCTCGACCTGGGTCGGCTGCTGGGAGACATGTGGACCTTGGCGGAACTTGGTGGTCCGGGGGCCGGGGAGATCCCGGACATCACCGGCATTTCGGCCCGGTTGTTCACACGCTCCTCCCTCGCTGGACGCGTTTGGTCCCAGGAGACACACATGGACATGAGGGGGATGTCCGCCCTGATGGAGGCCATGTCGGGATTCTAGGGCTCTTTGCCTCGGGCCCTGCGCGGCCCAGCTTTTCACGCCGCCACGCTCGAGGACGATTGGATCGTTCCAGCAGTCCCGGCTAGGGCCCCTCGGGCGCCACTGCCCGCAGTCTCCCCAGGGCGAGCTCGCGCACCAGGTCGGCGACCTCGGGTTCGAGCACGCCGCAGGGGGCCTCCGAGGCGCTCATCCAGCGCGAGCGCGCGTCGGCCACGTCTCCCAGGCCGTAGAGCACGTCCCCCAAGAACAGCAGGTTCAAGCTCACCGGGGCGCGTTCCGTCGCCTCCGAAAGGAGATCCCGGGCCTCGCTACGGTCCCGCAGGGGCCAAGGAGCTCGGTCGAGAAAACGGCCCATCAAGCGCAGGGGCGCCGCGGACTCGAGATCCGCGTCCGCTTGAATCGCTGCCCGGATGGCCTTGGGAACCCGCCCGCCCATCCCTCTGGCCAGGGCCGACGTGGGCCCGATCGCCCAGGCCTCGAGGGAGAGGTGCAGGGCGCGGTAGAGCAGAGCGTCGGCTCGTCCGGGGTCGAGCTCCAGAGCCTGCTCGGCCCTGGACTTGCCCTCGAGAACGAGGGACAGCACCTCCGACTTCGTGTCGTCGGGCAGAGAGTCGGCCGCCGCGATCCAGTCCTCGACCTCCGTCGAGCCCGAGGCATCCAGCATCTCCAGGGCCGCCTGGAGCATGCGCACGTCCGCAGCTCGAAAGAGAGCCCGTGCGGCGACCATGGCGAGCCCAGGGTCGTCGCTCCTTCGGTCGGACGCCAGGATGCCGAGGCGGGCGGCCTCGTCGTAACGGGCCAGCCGTTCCTGCGTGTCCGGGAGCGTGACCGCGTCGGGAGCGGGAGCGCGCAGGAGCTCGTCCAGGTCGGCCGGTCGAGCTGCGCAAGCGAAGAGCGGGAGAACGAGGATCGACAATCGCAGGGGGAAACCCTCTTCCTGGGACTCGTGGCGGACGCCGTCATTCTAGACTGCCGGCGCTCGGATTCGCACCTGGCGTGCGGGAGGCCCGAGCTCCCATGCGCAGCCAATCCACATCCCCGGGGGGCCCGACGGTTCGGATCCTCGCCTGGCTCCTGTGGATCGGATTCACGGCGGCGGCCACCGCCATCGCGGCGCGCTGGCCGACCGACAACGGGCTGGGGACCTGGACAGGCGTCGGTGGTGAAGACCCGGGACTGACGGTGCTGGACGAGAGTTTCGGTGGGGATGCCATGGTGCTCGTGCGGGCCCAGGGCGAAGGGGTCCGGGCCGCTCCCTTTGTCCGAGATTTCGGGCAGCGGCTGGGGCGCCTCGCCACCGTGCAAGACGTGCTCGACCCCCACGACCTGGCGGCGCCCGACCCCACCCTTCCCGTGCCCCAAGGGGTCTTGCCTGTCGCGCAAGCCTTGCGCCTGGTGGGAGAGAATCGCCTCGACTACCTGCTGCGGATCGATCCGGTCTCCACGGCGGTCGAGCGCTCGACGCTCCTCGCGGGGCTGGAGAGCATGCAAGGAGAAGCGCGCGCAGCAGGCCTCTCGATCCTCGTGGCCGGACACCCTCTCGTTGCCGCGGCCCTGGACGTGCAAGCCGCTCGGGTCGAGCGCACCTTCGTTCCTGTGCTCGTCCTGCTGGCCGCCCTGGCGATCTGGCGCTTCCTGCGGTCCCTGCAACTGACCGCCATCGTGCTGCTCCCGGCCATCCTGGCCTCGTCCTGTGCCCGGGCAGTCCTGGTGCTGGTCGGCGTCCCGTCGAACATGATCCTGGTCGCCCTCGGCCCGCTGACCTTCGTGCTGGTGCTCGCGGCGACGCTCCAGCTGGCCTTTGCCTTCCGCAGGCATGCGCGGGAGCTGAACCCGCCCGCAGCCTCCCGCGCGGCACGTCGCGAGAAGTGGCCGGCAGCCGTCCTCGCCACCCTGACGACCGCCGCAGGTTTCGGAGCCTTTGCGACCAGTCGCCTCGTTCCCGTAGCTCACCTCGGCCTGAGCGTGGCCCTCACGATCGTGCTCGTCGTACCGGTTTCGTACCTGGCCCTTCACCCTCTGCTGAGCGGAGTCTTCCTGGGGGAGGCCCCCCCTGGCAGGGGATCGAGTCAGCTCCTGTGTAGCCTGGCTCGTTTCGCTCACGCGCGTCGTCGGCCCGTCGTGCTCTTGTCGCTCGGGGTCCTCACCGTGGGCCTGGCCAGCCTGACCAGCCTGCCGCGGGAAACGAACGCCCTGTCGTTCTTCCCTCGCAGCCATCCGCTGCGCCAGGCCTTCGAGAGCATCGAAGCGGAGGGTGGGGGACTCTCCACGCTCGAAGTCCTGGTGAGGGGGCCCCTTGCTGCCAGTGAGGAAGCATCCCTGGGAGCCGCCCTCGCCCGGACCGAAGGCGTCGACGCAGCCTTCGGCCCGGAGAACGTGCGCGCCGAGATCGAAGACCGGATCGGCACGGGCGCCTTCGCACAGGTGTCCGAAGGTCTTGCCCAGCGTCGCGCCGGCCGCGTCGGTCGCGGAGGCGAATGGCGCCGCTGGACCCTGCGACTGCCGACCACGGACTCGAAGGCCACCGAGGCCACCGTCGACAGAGTCGTCCAGGAAACGGAAGAGTGGTCCGCGGCGACGGGAACGAGGGCGTGGCATGTGACGGGGACGGTTCCGGCCATGCTGAGGGTTCAAGAGGCTCTGGTCTCCACTCTGATGACCTCCTTGACCCTGACCCTCGTCGTCACCCTCGCAGCCTTTGGTCTGGTCTGCCGTAGCCTCGGCGAGATCGTGGCGGTGCTGTTCGTGAACCTCTTCCCGGTCGGGACGGCCTTCCTCGGCGCCCGCCTCTTGGGCTATCCCCTGGATGCCGCCACGGTGATGGTGGCAGCGGTCGTGCTGGGGCTGGCGGTCGACAACACCTTCCACCTGCTGCATGCGGGCGCACGCCCATCATCCGCCGTGGGCCCCGACCCGCGCCTGGCAGCCTTCGGGTCCGTGGGGCCGCCTGCCGCCGCCGGCGCCCTGGCCCTGGCCCTGGGCTTCGCGAGCCTGGTCCTTTCCGGCTTCGCGCCCACGGCGCGCTTCGGCCTCCTCACGGCCCTCGGCGCCCTCGGATCTCTCCTCGGCGACCTCGTCCTTCTTCCTGCCCTTTGGCTTCGACCCCGGAGCGAAGCTTGAATCTCCTCGACCTGACCACCGTTCGCGCCCCCTTCCCGACCGAGCAGCAGGAGGTCCGGCGAGCGGTGCGCGGCATGTTTGCCGACGCCACCTTCGACCTCGAGAAGGCCGACCGCATCTTCGACGGCACCGGGATCGAGGAGCGCGGCTTCGCACTGCCCGTCGAGCGTTACGCCCGGGGATTCTCCGCGGCCGAACACCACGCGGAGTTTCGCCGCGTAGCCACGCAGATGCTCGCGAGCGCGGCCGAACGCGTCGTTCCCCCGGAGCTGGCCTCCCAGGTAACGCACGTCGTGACCATCTCGACCAGCGGCATCGCGACTCCGACCCTCGAGTGCGCCGTCCTGGACGACTCTGCGCTGTGCTCGAACGCCCGGCGTGTGCCCGTCTTCGGCCTGGGCTGCGCGGGCGGCGTGGCGGGCCTCCAGATCGCCCGCGACCTGGCTGCGTCGCGACCCGACGCCCTCATCCTGGTCCTGTGCGTCGAGCTGACGAGCCTGACGCTCTTCGCCCAGGACAAGAGCCTGCGGAACTTCGTGGCCTGTGCGATCTTCGGCGATGGAGCCGCCGCCGCTCTGATTGCCGGATCCCGGCTGCCGGATGGACACGAGCCCCTGGCGCGCCTTGGAAGGGGGAGCACCCGGCTCTTTCCCGATAGCGCGGACCTGATGGGCTGGCAGGTCGAGGACGGCGGCTGGCGGGTCGTGTTCTCGACGCGCATCCCCGGCGTCGTCGAGCAAGAGGTTGCGGGACTGGTCGACGGAGTCACCGATCGATCCGCGCTGAAGCACTTCGCCCTGCACCCGGGCGGCAGGAGGGTCCTCGAAGCCTACGAGGCGGCCCTGGGTCTGAACGAACGGGAGCTGGCTCCAGCCCGAGCTGCCCTTTGCAAGAACGGCAACATGTCCGCGGCAAGCGTCTTCTTCACCCTGGACGAGATCTTGCAGGCCCCGGACTTCTCGCCGGGCCCCGGTGTGGCGACCGCCTTCGGCCCGGGGTTCACGGCTGAAGCCCTCGCGCTGGACTTCCTTCGACCCCACGCAAGACCTTGCCCATGAGGCCTGAGCTGCTCCTGGCGCTGGTCTATGTTCTCGTCTGGCGAGTCGTGGAACTGGCGCTGTCGGCCCGCAATCGGCGCAAGATTCTCGGCCGAGGAGGGCGCCTCGTCGAGCAGGACGGGATGGGGGGCATCGTCCTCGTCCACTCGCTCTGGATCCTCGGCCTGATCCTGGAAGCAGCGCTGCAGGAGCACCCGGTCTTTCCCCGGGGACTGCGCATGGCTGCGGCCTCCATCTACGTTCTGTCGGAGCTCGTACGGATCGCCTGCATCTGGACCCTGGGAGAACGCTGGAACGTGCGTGTCATCCTTCTTCCCGGGGTCGCGCCGGTCGCAGGAGGACCCTATCGCTGGCTTAAGCATCCGAACTACGCCGCGGTCGTCGTGGGCCTGGTAGCGTTGCCCCTGGCCCTCGGCTTGCCCTGGACCGCGCTGCTCGTCCTCCCCCTGAAGCTACTCGCGCTCCGCAAGCGCCTGCGAGTGGAGAACGAGGCGCTTACGGGATCCAACGCCTGAGCTCGAGGGATGGAGGTGTACGCGCCCCTCGGCGGCACCGGACACCTGGGGCTTGCGCTCTTCGTGCCTCCGGCGCGAGAATGGGCCGCACCTGAGGAGGTTGAATCTTATGACGAACCCTTATTCCATGACGGCCGACCGGCCGGTCGCGGAGATCGATGTCGATTCGCGTGCCGTCTTCGTGACGCGCACCTACCTGCACTTGTTCGGAGCGATCCTCGCTTTCACCTGCATCGAGGTCGCCCTCTTCCGGAGCGGCGTCGCCTGGAGCATGGCCGAAGCCATGCTCGGGGTCCCGTGGCTGCTCGTCTTGGGCGGTTTCGTGCTCGTCTCCTGGATCGCCAGCCGGGCAGCCCACAACGCGCGCTCCCTGCCGGCCCAGTACGCGGCCCTCGTCGGCTTCATCCTGGCCGAAGCCCTGATCTTCGTGCCCCTTCTGGCCCAGGCCTTCGTCCGGGCGCCGGGGGCGATCGAGAGCGCGGCGGTGGTCACCCTGGGTGGCTTCGTCGGTCTGACCTTCGTGGCCTGGTGGACCCGCAAGGACTTCTCCTTCCTGGGAGCTCTCCTTCGCTGGGGAGCCGTCGGTGCGATCCTGCTGATTGTGGCCGGGCTGGTCTTCGGCTTGAACCTCGGTACCTGGTTCAGCGTCGGCATGGTGCTCTTGGCGGGCGGAGCGATCCTGTACGACACGTCCAACGTGCTCCATCACTACCCCGAGGACCGCTACGTCGGCGCTTCGCTCGAGCTGTTCGCATCGGTGGCGATGATGTTCTGGTACGTCCTGCGCCTGTTCATGTCGAGGGACTGAGCCGGGCTTGATCTCGGTCAGGTCCAGCATCCCTGCCTCGGGTTCTCGGCACGAACGCGCCGGGACCCGGGGCTCACGGCCGCGCCGGTCCCCGGTCGTGACCATGCCCGGGCAGCGCGAAGGTTTCCCTGAACCCCTCGAGTCCAATCGCAGCCGCTTACGCGCGGTCGCCGGAGGGGTCCTGATCGCCTGCCTCCTGGCGGGGCGCGGCTGTCGCGGGGAGCCT
>JAUIEE010000471.1 GCA_030428965.1 bacterium
GCTCTCGCTCGGCAACCGTCTGGAGTTCCGCGAGTTCGGCGTCTTCGAGGTCAAGGAACGCCGGGCCCGCCGAGCCCAGAACCCGCGCACCTTGGAGAAGGTGGACGTGCCCGCGAAGCGAGTCGTCAAGTTCAAGGTCGGACGCCTGATGCGTCAGCGGGTGTGCGAGGAGGAGGCTCCGGCCCAGCCCCAGCGCCAGGTGACCGAGGTCGAGCCGGCGGCCGAGAGCGTCCCGCCCCCCAGCAAGCCGACCAACAACTCCCCCTTCTAGCGGGTACGGAGCCGCAGCAATTCGCTACCTCCTCGACCCGAGGGGTAGCAGAGTGGTGAGTCGCGGGTCGAGGAGGTAGCGAATTGCTGCGGCTCCGTACTGGCGCCTCCGTACTGGCGCCTCAGCGAACCTTGGCCGGGGCGCTGGCGTCCAGGGCCTGCCCGATGTCCTCCATCAGGTCGTCGATGTGCTCGATCCCCACGGACAGGCGCACGAGTCCGTCCGCCAGCCCGGCCTTGCGCCTTTCCTCGGCGGGGATGCTGGCGTGGGTCATGATGGCGGGCACCTCCAGGAGGGACTCCACCCCGCCCAGGGATTCCGCCAGGGCGAAGATGCGCGTGGCGCAGGAGAAGCGTTCGGCCGCCTCGACGCCGCCGGCCAGCTCGAAGGAGATCATGCCCCCGAAGGCGGACATCTGGCGCTTGGCGGTCGCGTGGCCAGCGTGGGAGGTCAGTCCCGGGTAGTGGATGCGCTCCACGCGCGGGTCGCTCTCCAGCTTCTGGGCGATGTGCATGGCGTTCTCGCAGTGCCGATCCATGCGCACGGCCAGGGTCTTCGTGCCCCGCAGGAACAGGAACGAATCCATGGGCCCCAGCTGCCCGCCCGCCGCGTTCTGGTAGAAGGCCAGCTCCGAGCGCAGCTCCTCGTCGTTGACCACGATCACGCCGCCCACCGCGTCGGAATGCCCGCCGAGGTACTTCGTCATGGAGTGCATGACGAGATCGGCGCCCAGCTCCAGGGGACGCTGCAGGTAGGGGGTCGCGAAGGTGTTGTCGACCACGGTCAAGATGCCGCGTCTCTTGGCGAGGCCGGCGCAGAGCTCGATGTCGACGATCGAGAGCAGAGGGTTGGTCGGCGTCTCGAGGAAGAGGTAGCGCGTCTCGTCCCGCAGGGCAGCTTCGACGCCCCTGGCGTCCCGGGCGTCGACGAAGGTGAAGTCGATGCCGTAGGGCGCGAAGATCTTGGTGAAGAGGCGATAGGTGCCCCCGTAGAGGTCGTTGGCGGCGACCACGTGATCGCCGGGCTTCAGGCGTGAGGCGATGGCCATGGTCGCGGCCAGGCCCGAGGCGAAGCACAGCCCGAAGCGTCCGTTCTCCAGGGCCGCCAGGTTCTCTTCCAGAGCGGTGCGCGTGGGGTTCGACGTGCGCGAGTACTCGTAGCCGCCTCGGGGGGAACCCGGCGCATCCTGCTCGTAGGTGCTGTTGAAGTACACCGGGGTCATCAGGGCGCCGTTGCGCGGATCGGAGGGCTGTCCTGCGTGGATGGCACGTGTCTCGAACTGCTTGGGCATGGGATCGGTTCTTGTCGGAGCGGTTCTGGAAGGGGCCTGGAGTGTAGGCGGGTTTCGGGAACCCTTCTAGAATCCCGCGGTGGACGGCTCGCAAAAGGAATCCGAGAACGCCCGGGAAGAGCGTCTGGAGCGCTACGCGGCCCTGGCGCTCGAGTGGCCGAGCGTCCGCGAGCTGTACCTCTCCTTCGCACCCTCTCCCCTGGGGCGCAGGGCCCTGGAGGAGCTCGTCCCTCGCTCCGAGCAAGGAGCCCGCGAGGCCCTGGCCCGGGCCTGGGAGATGCAGGAGCTGGGCGAGTCTCCGCCCCTGGAAGGGGGTGCCGATCCTCTGCCCGGCCTGGACCTGGCGGCCCGCTACCGGCGCGTCCTGAGCGCCGAGGAGCTGGCGGGCGTGACGAGCCTCCTGCGCAGGATGGAGGTGGTCGGACACTGGCTCGCCGGTCGCGCGGCCGAGCTGCCCGCTTGCGGGGCGCTGTGGAAGAACCTGCCGGACGTGGCCGATCTCATGGCCGAGCTCGAGGCGCACATCGATCGTCGGGGCAAGGTGCGTCGCGATGCGAGCCCGGCCCTGGAGAAGGCGCATCGGGAAATCGAAGGTCTGGAGCGCTCCATCGAACGCACGATCAAGGAGGTCGCGGGGCGCACCCCGCGCTCGGTCCTGGCGGAGGGACCGGCGGGCCAGGTGCACCGTCGCGGGGGCCGGCTCGTTCTGGCCGTGCGGGCTCGGCTCTCCGGGCGGGTCCCCGGCGTGATCCACGACCGCTCCCAGACCGGAGAGACCGTCTTCGTGGAACCCCACGAAGCCTGCGAGCTGGGCAATCGGGTTCAGGAACGACGGGCCGACCTCGAACGGGAGGTGGCTCGCATCCTGAGCGAGCTGACCCGCGTCGTGCTCGGGCGCACCAGCGACATCGCGACCTGCTCGAGTCGTCTCGGGGAGCTGGAGCTGGCGCTCGTGTCGGCCGGCTTCGCCGCGCACTACGGAGGACGTCCCGCCCGCCTGCCCGGGGATCCGGGGGCCCATCCCGGACTGGTCCTGCGCGCGATGCGTCATCCGCTCCTGTTGGAGCAGGAGAGCCTCGGCCGCCTGGCGGAAGTCGTTCCCCTGGACCTGCGGCTCGGCGCGCACTTCGATCTGCTCCTGATCACCGGGCCGAACACCGGCGGCAAGACCCTGGCCCTCAAGAGCGCCGGGTTGGCCGGTTTGTTGACGCGCATGGGGCTGGCCTTTCCCTGCGCGGAGGGCACCAGCGTTCCCCTGTACGACGGGATCGTGGCGGACATCGGCGACGAACAGGAGATCCAGCAGAACCTCTCGACCTTCTCGTCGCACCTCAAGCGCATCCGCGACGGGCTCGCATGGGCGGGCACCGAGACGCTCTTCCTGCTGGACGAGCTCGGAGGGGGCACCGATCCCACGGAAGGGGCTGCCCTGGGCGACGCCATCCTCGAAGAGCTGCTCGCGAAGGGCGCATCGACCCTGGCCAGCACGCACCTGGGCAGGCTCAAGGAGTTCGCCTTCCGTCACGATCGGGCCGAGAACGCCCACGTCGAGTTCGACCTGGCAACCCTGGCGCCGCGCTATTCGGTGGTCATCGGCGCTCCCGGGGAATCCCGTGCCCTGGCGGTTGCCCAGCGCCTGGGCTTCCCCGAGAAGCTCGTCGAAGGGGCCAAGGCTCGCGTGGAGCGACGCAGCGGCGAGGTCGAGGAGCTGATGGAGGAGGTGCGCCGGGTGCGGATCGACGCGGAGCGTCAGCGTTCGAAGGCCGACGATCGCGTGCACGAGCTGGAGGAGAAGCTGCGCGCGGTGGAGGAACAGTCGTCCCGGCTCTCCGAGCGAGAAGGTCAGCTCGAGGCCGAGGCCCAGAGAGGTCTGGAGGAGAGGTTGACCCGTGCCCGTGCTTGGGTCGAACGATTGCGGGCCGCGCTGCCCCAGCTGCCGGCGGCCCAGCGGGAGAAGATCGAGGGGGCGGTCCTCGAGCTCGAAGGGGCCCTGGGCGACGCTCTCTTGACCGATCGACGCCAGGACTTTCTCGCGCGTCTGAAGAAGGGCGAGCTCGTCTGGTTGCCCCGCTACAAGAAGCGCTGCCAGGTAACACGCATCTACCGCGACAAGCGCGAGCTGGACGTGCGCCTCGGCAAGCGGGACCTGCGCGTCGGGTTCGACGACGTCACCTTCTACGAGAGCCTCTGAGCTCGCCGATCCCCGCTCGGGGCCCAGAGCG
>JAUIEE010000014.1 GCA_030428965.1 bacterium
CACAGGCCGAGTGCGCTGGCGCCGAGCCCCTTGCCCTCTGCCCAGACCTGCCCCAGCCCAGGCGTGCCCTTGTCCCCCGAGCCCCAGCCACGGGGATCCGAGATGCGTGCCAGCCCCACGATCATGCGGTACAGCGCCAGGTACAGGGGCAGGGTCAAGAGGGCCAGCCCGACCATCATGCTGGGAGGGGCGTTCTCCACGCGCATGGCCGAGGGCCCGTAGAGGAAGACCAGGGACGAGGCCTCCGAGGAGCCCGGGATGGCGATGCCGGTCGAGCGCTCGACCAGTCCCAGGAAGCTGCGCACCAGGCCGTAGTGCACGTTGAGGCTCGGGTAGAACACGCCCGGGAGCCAGATCAGGCCCGGAATGCCCGCCCGGCGAGCCGAATCTCCCAGGGCGTCCACCGCCTCGCTCAGCGGCCAGCGTTCTCCGGGGCTTCCGAGCAAGGTGGACATCACAGAATCCTGCGCCCGTGGGGCAGGCCTATTTCGAGCTGAGGACTCCTGGGGCGGCGCTGGCGCAGGCTTCCTCGACCGCGTCGATTTCCTTGGGCACTGCGGCCGTCAGGACCTCGTGGCCGTCGGCGGTCACGGTCACGTCGTCCTCGATGCGGATTCCGATGCCGCGCCAGCGCTCGTCGACCGTGGTGTCGTCGGGGGCCACGTACAGACCGGGCTCGACGGTCGTGACCATGCCGGGTTCCAGGGGGCGCGGCGAGCCGTCCCGGTTGTAGGCACCGCAGTCGTGCACGTCCAACCCGAGCCAGTGGCCGGTGCGGTGCATGTAGAAGCGGCTGTAGCTCTGCTCGGCCAGGGCTTCCTCCAGGGAACCCTGCAGCAAGCCGAGATCCAGCAATCCCTCGCACAGGACGGCCACGGCGGCCAGGTGCAGGTCCTCGACCGCGGCGCCCGGCCGTACGCACTCGATGGCGCGTTTCTGGGCGGCGAGCACGACGCCGTACAGCTCGCGCTGCTCGGGGGAGAAGGTTCCGCCCACCGGGAAGGTCCGCGTGACGTCGCAGGCGTAGTAGTCCCATTCGGCGCCCGAGTCGATCAGCACCAGGTCTCCGTCCGAGAGAGGCGCGTCGTTCTGGATGTAGTGCAGGATGCAGGCGTTCGCACCGCCGGCGACGATGTTCGTGTAGGCCGTGCCCGTGCTACCCAGACGCCGGTAGGTGTACTCGAGCAGGGCGTCGATCTCCCGTTCGTTCACGCCCGGACGCGTCGCCTGCATCGCGGCGAGGTGTCCCTTGGCCGTGAGCGCGGCCGCGCGGCGCAGGTTCTCGAGCTCCGCCTCGGTCTTGACCAGACGCTGTTCGTGCAGCCACAGGGAAGGATCCACCCATTCGCAGGGGGGCGTCGGTCCCCGCGAGCGCGCCTTCAGCTCCGCGGCGGTCTGGACCAGGAGTCGATCGCGCTCCTCGTCGTGACCGAAGCCGTAGACGACGCGCGGAATCCCCGAGAGCAGCTTCGGCAGTTCCTCTTCGAAGTCCTCGATCGGGTAGGCGGCGTCCACGCCGAGCGCTGCCGGTGCCGCTTCGGCCCCGAGCCGGCGTCCGGTCCACACCTCTTCAGCCGGATTCTTGGCCGGGACGAACAGGTGAGAGCTCGCCTTCTGTGGACCGGGGACCAGGACCAGGATCGAATCGGGTTCGTCGAAGCCCGTCAGGTAGTAGAAATCGCTCTCGGGTCGGAAGCGGTGGTTCGCGTCGGCGTTCCGGTAGACCAGGGAGCCGGCGGGCACCACCGCGGCGGAGCGCTCTCGGTCCAGGCGTTCTTGGAACAGGCGGCGGTGATCGCGGAACATCGCGGGGGCCAGGGCTAAGCGGCGGTCGGGCCGCCGGGAACCACAAGCTAACGCCCCCGGGCCCACCAGACCACGAACTTAGGGGGTCGAGAAGAGGAACGCTTCGGCCGAGGAGACCATGGCCGCCGCCTTGGGGAGCAGGGCTCCTTCTTCGAAGGAGAGCGTCACCCCCGGCCCGCTCTGGCTGCCCGCGGGGGCTCCGATGGCCAGGCGATGGGGGAGCTGGAAGAGCTCCCCCAGGGCCGTCCCCAGGCCATCCAGGAAGTCCCGCACCGCCGGGTGGTCGCTCTCGGTCTGGAGGATCAGGCCGTGGCTGCGCAGGGGGGCCGAGAGCTCCTTCGGCACCTGGGTCGGCCAGTCCACCCGCTGCCTTCGGTAGCGCGCCCAGATCGTGCTCGAGGTTTGCCCGGGCCCGAGCTCGACCGGGATGGCGAGCGGTGTGGGCGCATCCTCCCAATCGACGTAGACCGCATGGAAGCGCGTGCCGGGGGGCACAGGGGGGCGCACGGTGAAGCTCGTGCCTTCCCCGCCGAGCCAGCTGAGGTCGATCTGCACGCCGTCCGCTTCCAGGCTGACTTCCATGCTCACCCGGGCCTTTCCCACCTGGAACGCCGCGACCGACATCCGGCGCTCGAGGGGCTGTTCGCCCTCCAGGGGAGGCGGAGGCAGGGCCGGAGTCAGGGCTACGCCCGATGGAAGCGCAGAAGGGCTCCGGGCGGGGACGCCGGGCAGGAAAGCGGGCAGGAGAGCGGCCACGGCGGGAGGATCGTGCGCCAGGGACAACAGATGGCGCCAGGCATCCCGGTGCCGATCCTGGGCCAAGGCCAGGTGTGCCAGCTGCGAGCGCGCGTCCGCATCCGGAGTCGAGCGCTCCTGTTCCTCGCGCACCAGCTCGCTCCAGCGACGCCAGGGAGCCGGACGGCACCAGCCCCCGTCCGCTTCGAGCTCCCAGGTCGGCCACTCCGAGCTCGGCGTCGGCAGGGAAGCGCGATCCAGCTCGGCCGCCACCTGCTCCAGGAGCTCCGCTCCCAGGCCGCAGCTGAAGCCGTAGGGCTGCTCCGCTGGCTGGCCCCCCTGGGGCAGCAGGGCGACCAGTCCCAAGATCCACTGGGGTTTCATGGCTCGACAAGCATAGGCCCCCACGCCTTCGCTCCCCAGCCTCGCCTCGCGCCCTCCCCCGGGGCACGCTAGGCTAGGGGCCCGGAACGCTCCCAACGACTTCCCTCTTTCGAGGTTCACGGTTCGTGATCGACAAAGAACTGCTCTCCATCCTGGCCTGTCCCGAGACCTACCAGCCCCTGGCCGAAGCGCAAGAGGCCCAGGTGGCCGAGGTGAACCAGCGCATCGCGGAACGCAGCGCCGTGAACGCTGGGGGCGAGACCGTGGAAGAGCCCATCCAGGGCGGCCTCGTGCGCGAGGATGGCAAGATCCTCTATCCGATTCGGGAGGGAATCCCCGTGCTCCTGATCGAAGAGGGAATCGTCCTCTCCGGGAAGTAGTTCGCATGCGCTTCTTCCACCCCGACTGGCCGGGTCGAGGGTTGCGCTTGGCGTACTGCATGAACCTGTACCCCGCCGAGAACCTCGACGGGGTGCTCGAGGGGCTGCGCACGATCACCCTGCCCCTGGCCGAACGTTTCCACGACGCGCGCGCCAGCGAAGGCTTCGGCGTCGGCCTCTGGATTCCCTCCGCCGTCGCCCTCGACCTGGCCCTCGAGGAACGCCAGCCCGAGTTCGACTCCTTCGCGCGCTTCTTCGTCGATCACCGCCTCGACGCCTTCACCTTCAATGCTTTTCCGGCGGGAGGCTTCCATGCCCCGGGCCTCAAGGCCGGCGTCTTTCGCCCGACCTGGAAAGCTCCCGAGCGCGTCGCCTTCACCCTGGCCGTCGCTTCCCTGGCCACACGCCTGCGCGCCCGCTGCGCCGGGGCCTTCGGCACGGGAGGCGGGCACCTCTCCGTCAGCACCCACTGCGGCATGCACGCCTCGGCCCTCGCCGGAGAGCAGGACCTCGAAGCCTGCGCCGACAACCTCTGCCTGGTCGCCCTGCACCTCGCGCAGATGGAGGAAGAGCACGGCATCCGAACGATCCTCTCGCTCGAGCCCGAACCCCGTTCCAGCGCCAACGACACCTCCGAGCTGCGCGCCCTGTTCGAAAGGACTCGCCGGCGCGCTGCCGAGGTCCTCGCCCGGGGCTTCGCCGACCTGCGCGGAGTTTCCGACCAGATCCTCGAGCGACACCTGGGCGCTTGCTTGGACGCCTGCCACGCGGCCGTGGAGTTCGAAGACCTGGATCAGGCCCTGGAGAATGCCACGGCCCTGCGCTCGCCCCTGGGCAAGCTGCAGTTCTCGAGCGCCCTCGCCCTGCGGGATCCCGGCAGCGACGAGGCTTCGCGCGAGCTGCTCTTCTCCCTCGACGAGCCGGTCTACCTGCACCAGGTCACGGGCAGGGGGGAGACCGAGCTCCTGCGGGCCGGCGACCTGAACGAGCTGTTGCGCCTCTGGAACGAATCGCCCGGCCCCTGGCGTGACGCTTCCGAGTGGCGCTGCCATTTCCACGTTCCCGTCGACCTGGGGGGCGTCGGCGCAGGCCTGCGCACCACCCGCAACGAAGCCGACCGCACCCTGCTCGCCACCCTCGACCAACCGGATCGCTGGGGGAGCGAAGAGCTGCACGTCGAGATCGAGACCTACACCTGGGACGTGCTCCCGACCCCGGCCCGGGGCCCCGGCGACCTGGTCGACGGACTGGAGCGCGAGTACCGCCACGTCCTCGACCTGCTCGCCGGAGCCGGCTGGCGGCGCCTCTGATTTCCTCCATCCCGCGTTTGACACCCCGGGAGCCCACAGGTACTTTCCCGGCCTGCGTGGCCCCTTCGTCTAGTCAGGCCTAGGACACCAGGTTTTCATCCTGGCGACAGGGGTTCAAATCCCCTAGGGGTCACCACCTTCCCCGCGCCGTGCAGCCATCTCTGACGAGAATTCGCGGGGCAGCGCTACTCCTCGGAGAGGTAGTCGTACTCGCCGACACCCTGAACGATGAGGAATCGGCACCTCGCGCCATCCGCCGGTGCCACGTGGTGCGGCTGCGGCGGTGGGACGCTGGCGCGATCCCCCGGCATCAAGATCACTTCGCTCGCGGGCGCACGGGTCGTGATCTGAACCGAGCCTTCAAGGCAGAAGAAGGTATCCGTGATCGAAGTGTGGCGATGCCAGGGCACGGCCTGCCCGGGGCCGAGTGTCAGCACCTGGACCCGCAGGCCGGCCGCCTCCGCGATCAGTTCGCGACCTTCCAGTTCGTACGATCCACGCGTCGACATGGCGTCCTTCCTCCTGGGTGACGTTCTCAGACTCAAGACCTAGTCTGAGGAGTCTGGCGGAGAGTGTCCAATTCGAGGGGCCAGCTTGGACTCGTCCCAACGCGGGGCTTCCTGGGTTTCGGAGCGGAAGTGCTCTCCTCCAGGAACGGCGCGGGTGCGCAAAGGCCCTGGATCCACAAGTAGTCGAGTTCTTCGGAGAAGACCTCGAAGGCGGTGGCGGGATCGACGCCGACCTCGATCGACGAGTTCACTAAGCGAGCCGTCATTTCCTATTCCTCCGTTCGACGTGCCGCTTGGAGGAGCGTAGCTGGTCGTCCCACTCCATCTGGAGCCGTTCCAGTCAGTCGTGCACGGGCTGCATGGATTCGGGGTGTAGGCGGAATACCCGCGCTCGAACTGGGGGGGCGGTTACCCACCCCTGTTCCCGACGATTCTCCGAGCGCAACTAGGCCTTGCCCCATCCAGTCGGAAGCCCCCCCCTCTGCAGAACGTTTCTTGAGGGCAGCAAAGATTCCATCGTTTCCTGAATCAGCGCCTGCTTGTCAGCTGTCTTTCTTACAGCCCTCTTCTCTTCGAACGCTTACCTCTTGGTCGCCAAGCTCGGGAAACACGGAGAATTGCATGGAATCCATGGCCGTAGGCTCTGTTTTCGACCTGCGTGCCTGCCATGGGCCCCTTTGGGCTTGCAATCGGTGCACTCGAGCCATGTCCCGTGGAGAGCCTTGACGATTCGCGCAGAGAAGACCTAGCCTCGTCCCACAAAGGCCTACCTATGACCAAGGTTCCTGCTATGAGAATGTTCCTTGCCTTCCTCTCGCTCCTCGCCCTCGCCACGACGCCTCTTGCACAGAAGTCGTTCTCGAACCTGGACCCGGCTTCGCTACCCGGCCACAAGCGCATTCTTGTCGTGGACAGCTCTGGTTCACCTGGCACAGACTTCATCCAGCTCGGGGACGCGGTGAACGCGGCCGGCCCCGACGACATCTTGTTAGCCTTGCCAGGAGTCTATCTCGATTTCCAAATCAGCAAGTCGGTCACGATCTTCGGGCGCGAGCCCGAGAGCCTTAGAGTAAACGTCGACGTGATGGACTTGTCCGCGGACGACACCGTTGTGCTCTCCGGATTCCGTCAATCTCTCGACGTAGTCAACTGCAATGGTCCTGTTTATGTGGACCGTTCGTACCTGATCTCACCGGTTGTCGAAGACTCTCGGCACGTCGTCCTGGCTCACGTAACCGTTGGGGCCCAGTATGGGAGGGCCGGTGTCCTTGTCACGGAGGGTTCGTTCCTGACCCTGTACGATTCGTCGGTCTGGGGTAGTGACGGACTCGGGTGGGGCGTGCCCGGCTTCACGGGTCTGTGGCTCCGTAGCAACAGCGGTCTCTTCGCGTCCGGATCGACTTCGGTGGGGGGCGACGGAGGAGAGGGATACTGCGAAAATGGCTACGACTGCCCTTGCTTCACTCCCGATGGAGGCCACGGAGGCGCCGGGCTATATTTTGATTACCTTGGGGGCTCGGCTACGGGGCTGGGGTCCAGTTTCCTGGGCGGTTCCGGAGGTCCCGCAGCCAACCCTTGCTGTGACTTCGTCTATTGCAATCCCGGGGGAAGCGGCTGGAACGTCTACCCTTCGGCGAACCTGACCGTCCTCGGTGGCTCCTCAATCGAGCTGACGACGGACAGGTCCACCTATCGAACTGGTGAGACCCTTCGGGTTCGAATCCGCGGGAGCGCGATCGGGGACAGCGCCACTCTTCTGGCCCACACGGACCTCGACCCGCGCTTCCTGCCCCAGTTCTTGCGCGGAACGGCGATCTCTCTAAGCCCCTTGACGATCGGTTCCTTGGGGACCAACCAGGTCGGGGACGACTGGGTCGTCGATGTCCCCCTCAGTCGAGGACCCGACCAGGGGGGCGTCTTCATCTTGCAGGTGCTCGTGCAAACCTCCAACGGCCTCCAGCTGTCGAGTTCGTCAAGCGTCCTCTTCCGACGCTGACCGCAGCCCGGACTCTCCGTAAACGGCCAGGGAGCGCCGTACGTTCGGCGCAGTCAATCCGCTCGAGTCAAAGACCTCACCTTCCGTGCCGTTCGCGAGAGGACGCGGTCAGTGCTTACCCGGGCTGCCTGACTTCGAGGGGGAAGGCCAAGATCGTCCGGTCAGCGCCTTTTCTCTTCGGTGAAGATCTTGAAGGCGGGGTCGAGGCGGGGGAGCCGTCTTTTCCTTCCTGCGCAAAGTGTCACCGGGGCTTCAGACCCGTCTTCATCCAGCCCACGGCGCGCTGCGTCCACTCCGCCGGGAGGATGTGTCCGCCCGGGTAGAGGACGATTTCCTTCGAGGGGCTCGGGATCATGTCGTGCAGTCGCCGTGCCTCTTGCGGAGTCGTGTTCGCCGGGTCTTCCTCGGCCACCAGCAGGAGGAAGGGCACGGCCTCGATCCGCGCAGCATAGTTGTGGATCGCAATCGGTGAACGATCCTCCCGCAGGAGGGGGGGCACGCAGGCCACCGCGGACGAGACTCGTGGTTCCACCCCGGCCAGCATGAAGGTCATCATTCCGCCCATGCTGTATCCGACGACACCGATCCGCGAGGTGTCGATTTCGTCGCGGGATTCGAGGACGTCGATGGCACGGCGATGCTCGACGATCGACTGCACGATCATGTCCCTTGCACGCTGCATCCACCCCCGCTGGAACAAGAAGACGTCCGCGGACTCGTAGCCGTTGTTCGCCAAGCGCTCTCCGTGGTACTCCGCGTCGAGGGCCAGCACGGAATAGCCAGCCGCAACCAGGCCGTCGGTGAGCCGCTTCCCCGAGTGCGAGGCTGCTTCCTGCCACCACCCCTCTTTCGAGCCACCGATGCCGTGCAGGAGGATCACGCACGGATACGGGGCTTCCCCGCTCGTGGGGATCTCGAGGTAGGCGGGCACGAGGCTGTCGCGGATTCCCCGGAACACGATCTTCTCGCGCACCGATCCGGGCCTCTCGAATCGTTCGACCTGGCGGACGTCGAGGGGGATGCCCTCGTCGTAGCGGAAGAACTCACGCAGGATCGCGAATCCCTCGGTTCCGACGGGGGTCATCGTGAACCCGTCTTCCTCGGGGCCAGCCTCCTTCTGCTGTGCGGAGGCGATCAGCGGGGCGACGAGAAGAAGAGAAGTTGCGTAGATCACGTTCGTGCCTCCACTGGCCTTGTTTCTCGGGGTCGCTCCTGGTGCGACGGTCTTGGGTTCCCATCACCACGGACTTCGCGCGACTGTGCCCGAGGGGCCGGCGGCACCCAGGCGGCCGCCCAACCAGCCCCCGGATCTGTGGCGCAAGCGGCAGGATACCGAAGAGGAGAGTTCGAGCGGTATCCCCTCAGGTTGACGATCTTGCCTTTTCGCTCCGACCAACGTGTTGGGGTCCCCGGGCGTGGATCTTGCATCGAGGATGCGCACCGCAGTAGCGTGGACGGTCGAGCGAGGTCCATAGAAAGGAACGCGGCGCATGAGGATTTTTGCAACCCATCCCTCCAAGGAGGAGGTCGATCAAGAGATCGAGGCCTTGCTCGGGCCCCGCGGCCTCCGTGGTCCGTGGACCTCGGACCGGGTGGGGCCGGCGCGCATGGAGGTGAAGGACTTCAGTTCCGGGTTCTTCGAGCTGTTGCTAGGGCAGAACGGTCCGCTGCGTGCGAGTCTCCACAAGCGGCCCAAGGGGATTCTCGTCGAGCTACGGGGGCCCGAGTTGCAGGGAAGCTGGGCCGTGCCCTACCACGAGCTCTCGGTCTTCAAGGCGGAGTTCCTCAGCATCCACGGCGCCGGTCAGTTCCTGAAGCTCACCAGCGACGCGGACGTGCACGGGGCGGTGCGTACGTTGCTCGAAGACAAGGCCGCCTTTCTGGGCGACCCCAGAAGCGGCTTGGGTAGCGCGGGTGGGCTCTAGAGTTCAGGGTCAAGGCACCAACACGTCCGGGGAGATCGTGAGCGAGGACACGGAACTTCCTCGACGGATGCGTGCCGAGATCGGCGAATGAAGATCGTCCCCGGTGAGCACGGGGCTGCACGGCGCCTGGATGTCACTGCGGCCCGCGATCTCGAGTACCAGATCACCGACTCGCAGGCCGGCCGCCTCGCACGGCCCGCCGGATTGGACCTCGGTCGTGAGCAGACCGTCGGGGCTGCGCTCGAAGGAGGCGCCGATTCCCCGCAGTGGAGGAAACTCGAGCGGGCCCGAGCCTGACCGGACGAGTCGGATGCGCGCCGAGGAAGAGTCGAAGGTGACCTCGAAATGTCGCAGCACGGCGGCCCCGACGAGGGGGAAGTCCCCGGGCCTGGTTGGTGCTCCGCGCGTAAAGCTCGCGATCGGGCGGACCAAGCGTGTCGATCCGAAGAGCACGTCGTGTCGCAGGCGTCCAGCCCAGCGCTGGGCGCGGCCTTCGTGCAAGACGGATGTCGAGACTTGTACCGGCGGTCGTTCGAAGTGTTCGTCGCCCGGTCGGATCGAGATGCCAATGTTCGCGCCGCTGTCGATCAGGAAGGTGCGAGTCATGGGGCCGACCTCGAGCTGGAGGTAAGGGCCCGTGGTCGCCGAGCAGGCGAAGACTTCGTGCTCGTCCGGGGCCGGCAGGTGACCGCGAGCCACCCGCACCTCGCGTGCGGGGTAGTCGAGGGTTACCAGCAGGTCGGAGAAGGCCGAGTAACCCAGGATCCCGTGCACGGGTTCGCCCAGGGCTCGACCGATGTGGTCCAGCTCGGACCGCACGACGGGATGGTTGCGCAGGCGCAGCCGGCCGATCTCGAGCGAAACCCGGGTCGAAGCGCCTAGCCTCGGTCCGAGATCGACGTCGAGGTGCGTCTGCGAAGAGCCCGAATCGATCAACAACGTGAACGGTCCCCGGCCTTCGATCGTTGCATCGGCAAGGAAGAACGTTCCACAGTCCCTGGTTGGCAGGACAACGGACTCCATGCTCGGAGCCTCGAGCTCGGTGCGGGGAGTTGCGGCGCAGGAGGCGATGAGCAGCAAACAGGCTAGGCGCATGCGGCCAGCCTAGGTCTGATTCGGCCGAGGCTGCAAGAGCCGTTGGCGGATGAGCCGTACCCGGAAGGATCGAGCCTCTTTGCGCTCCAGCGGTCCTGCCGGGCTATCCGTCGGGTGTCCACGGACGGTGTCTGCGCTGGTGGACAGGGGAGGCCCTGGGGCCCGCCTTCGGGCATTGGAACGGATGTTGCCTGAGGTTCTAGACAACCTTGATCGGGAGGAAACTCGGCCATGAAGAAGATCCTTGCAGCCATCGCTATCGTAACTCTGCTCACCGGATGCCTGACGCCTCGGGAGGCGGGGGCAGGTCTGGGGGCCGCCATCGGAGCCCACGAGGCCGGTTTCGGCGGAGCCATCATCGGTGGTCTCGCCGGCTACGGCGCGGGAGCGCTGCTCGAGGATGAGGCCGACGTTCGCTACCGCAGGAGGGTGCGCAGGAGGTCGGGCTGTCGGCGCGTGCGTTGCGGGTGCCACTAGATCGGTGGTAGGGGGAGGCCCCCAAGGGCGCGGTTTGGGGGGGACACGTAGCCTCCGGACGATTCCGAGCTGATTTCTGCAACGGCGGACGATGGCCTTCCATCCAGGCCCCGTGGCCGTGATAGGGCGGCCCGTGGTGCCCCTCCGCGGGGCAAAGGTCCTTGTCATGCACCCCTTCCGAATGCGCGGCGCCCTGTGCGCCATCGCCTGCTTCGTTCTGCCGTCCCTGGGACGGGCCGCCGGTCCTCTTCCCCAGGCTTCCGGGGTGGCCCCGGACGTGGACTTTCCGTCCGTCCTCTCCCGGGCCTCCGGGGTGGTGGCACGCCCCGGCGCTCTGGTCGGAGCGGGAGCCGACTACGCCGCACGCTTCGACACCGGCGGCTTCACCTTCGTGCCTGCCCTCGGAGCGGCGGCCAGGGAAGCCATGCCCGTCTCCTACGTCCTCGAGGACATTCGTCGGGACGGAGTCACCGTGCTGGATGCCGAGCCGGTGGCCCCGGTCCAGCAGGGCAAGCTCGTCGTCTATGGACACGGGCAGGGCATCGAAGAGCGCTACGAAGTGCGTCCCGAGGGGGTCCATCAGACGTTCCTGTTCCCCGAAAGGCCTGCGGGCGAGGGGGACCTCGTCGTGCGTGGCCGCTTGACGACCCGGCTGCAGTCGAAGTCCCAGGCGGTCGGGGCCCGCTTCGAACAGGAGGGAGTGGGCGGCGTGAGCTGGGGCGGTGTGACCGGGGTGGACGCCCTGGGGCAGAGCGCGCCCGGTTCGGTGCGCCGATCAGGGGACGTGCTCGAGCTCGTCCTTCCGGCGAACTTCGTGGACCAGGCCACCTACCCGCTCCTGCTCGATCCTCTGATCGGCGCCATCCGCACGGTGGCGGACGACGGCTTCGACGAGGGCAACCCCGACATCGCCTACCTGCGGGAGGCCGACGTCTTCCTGATCGTCTGGGAACGACGCTTCGCCCACAATCATTGGGGCATCTGCGCCCAGCTGATGGACAGCGAGGGACAACCGTCCGGCGACCTGATCCTCCTGACTCCCGATCCGGGCTTCTCCGAGCTGGTCACCGATCCTCCGAGCGTCGCCGCGATCCGCAAGAGCGGACGCTTCCTGGTGGTCTGGCCCCAGAACGCCCCCGGCGATCCGGAGGTCCTCGTCGCGGCCTCGGTCAACCCCGCGAACGGGGCCGTTTCTCCCCAGCTGATCGTGTCTCCGTCCGCCGACCGCCAGAACATGTCCGACGTGGGGGGCAACCGACAGCTCGCCACGAACCACGGCATCGTCGTCTGGCACGAGGTGGGCCAGGGCATCTACGCGCGCACCTTGGACGTGCCTGCCTTCGGAGCGCCGGTTCCCGTAGCCCCGACGAAGGTGCTGCGGGCCGACACCGGAAGCGTGCATCACTTCAGTCCGTCCATCTCGAAGACCCAGGGCAACCACAACCGCTCCCTGGTTGCCTGGGAGCGCGTCCAGAACCTGAGCACGGCGCGTATCGAAGCTCGCCTGGTCGCCCCGGGGGCCAGTCCCTCCGGGCCGCCGGTGATTCTCTCCGACGGCAACCTGGCCCTGAACCACCTGCAGCCGAGCGTGGACGGGGACGGCAGGAACTGGCTCGTGGCCTGGGCCCGCGAAGAGAACTCCGGAACCTGGGACGTCGTCGCTCGCAGCGTCACGGACCAGGGCGCCGGAGCCCAGCCGGTCTCGCCGCTACGCTTCCTGGCGAGCGCTCCCAACAAGAACGACATGGCTCCCTCGGTGGCGTGGCTCGGTAGCTCGGCCCTCGTGAGCTACTCCCACGAAGACGTCACGGGCTGGGTGGCTCGAGCCGTTCAGGTCGATCCCTACACCGCCTGGACCTGTCAGCCGAGCGACGAGGCGGCGACCGCCGCCGGTACGGTCTACCGGACCTCGATCGTCGGCCGCTGGTCCGGCGGGGATTCTCCCAGCCTGGACGGCGGAGCCTTCCTCTCCTTCAAGCACCTAGCGCAGCCGACGGGGGACGAGACCATCCAGGGGATGTGGTACTTCGCCCAGGAAGGTCCCTCGGATCTGGGAGGTGCGACGGCCTCCGGAGGAACGCACGTGGCTCCTTGCCCGGTCGAGGGCAACCAGAACTTCCGGCCGCAGCTCTTCGGCTCGGTCCCGGGCCGTCCGGTTCTGTTCGCGATCAGCCCGTCCCCGATGGAGCTGAGCTGCGGACCCGGCACGTGGTTTCCGCGCATGAATGGTGCCCTCAAGTTCTGGGGCGTGACCGACGCAGACGGGCACGCGGACGTTTCGCTGCCCATCCCGCCGGAAGCGGTCGGGCTGTCCTTCTACGCCCAGTGGGCGACCAAGGTCCCCGGCGGAGCCTGTCCGCGCTTCGGCGGATTCGAGCTCTCGAATGGACTGAGGCTGACCATCGACCCTTGAGGCCGAGCAAGCGAGCGGGGCGGCTCTCCTCGAGCGGCCCCGCTCGGCGTCTTGGTCGGAGAGGAGATCCACCCTGTGGAGGAAGGGCGAAAGGGCCCGGTCGAGTACAGTGAACCTGTGGTCCTCCACACCTTCCATCTGGCACGACCGGGGTTCGTGCGCACGATGCGGACGCTCTGCCAGCCGCCGCGCTCGAAGGACGTCGATGGCCTGATCCACGCGGAGTGTCTGAGCCCGATGCGGCTAGGGGCGCCGATCCTGTCCCCGGGACGCTGGCAGGTGCGCAGCCTGGCCATGTTCGCGGCCTGGCGCGATGGGGACGCGGTCGATGCGTTCCTGCGGGACACGACCCTGGGAGCGGTCCTGGCCCAAGGGTGGCACGTGCGACTGAGGTTCCTGCGTCGCTGGGGATTCGTGTCCGAGCTCGAGGGCCTGCCGCAAGAGGCAGGCGAGACGGACCCGGACGCTCCCGTCGTCGCGGTGACCCTGGCGCGCCTCGAACTCTCGCAGACCCTGAGGTTCCTGCGCTGGGGCAAGCCCGTCGAACACCTCGTGCGTACCCATCCCGGCGCCGTTCTGGCCATGGCGGCTTCCCGCCCTCCGCGCACCCTGTCGACCTTCACCGTTTGGAGCTCGGCGCGGCAGATGGCCGACATGGTGCACGGTCACGGAGGGGGCCCCGCTGCGGACCTGCACGCCAGAGCGATGGGCGAGCGGGATCGCAAGGACTTCCACTCGGAGTTCACCACGCTCCGCTTCCTCTGCGTCGGTGAGTACGGGGAGTGGGAAGGCCGGACGGCGATCGTTCCCACCGCGAAGTGAGGGCGACGGGGGGGGCGGGGAAGGGGCCGCGGTGCCTCGAACCCGGCGTCCTGGGGCTCCCAGGGCCGCTATTGAAACTTTCTTTACGGCCTGCAAACGGAGGTCTTACGTTGCGGCTGAGGAGGTCCTCACCCCGCGGGCCGCTCCTCCTCGTTCCCAGCGCGGCCCGCCGAACCAGGAGGAACCATGAGCTCCATTCGTAGATTCGCTGCTCCCATGGCGTGCGCCCTGTTTCTCGGCCTGCCTGCCTCGGCCCAGGCCATCGAGGCCCGCGCCTGCTTCACGCGCAGCTGTCCGCCCAACGGCTACGCCTACAAGGACCCGGTCACCTGCATGACGGTCAAGCCCATGCAGCCGCCCTTCGAGGTCGACCTGGACTGCGACATGATGAACGACGCCTGGGACATTCCGATCACCCTCAAGAAGGCGGGGGGAGGCTCCTGGCCGACGACCGACGCCTGCGGCAACCAGATCTGCCTGCCCGCGATCCCCGACCCCGCCGGGCCGGGCTGTGGCGCCGATCACTACTCGCCCCGTTTCAAGAAGGCCGGTGGAGGCAAGGAGGGATCCCGCGTCGGTCAGTGCGTCTTCCCCTGCGGCCGAAACAAGTGGACCTTGACCTTCGTCGACGCCAACGGCGACTGCGTCCCGGACAAGTTCACGAAGTCGACCTGGGAGTGCCGCGACGGAGGTGTCAACTGGCCGTTCTCCGGGAAGATCAAGACCTTCGTCACCGACCTCACGAAGAGGCGCATCGTTCCGGTCGAAGCGTGTCGCACGGTCATCCCGACCACGTCGGGGGTGGGCTACACGATCACCGACGCCGTGATGGTGCCCCTGGGTACGGAGCTCTCGACGATCATCCTGAACAACGAGCCCATCGGTGAGCCCCAGATCGCGGAGGACACGACCGAAAGTACCGAGCAGGGGGATGGGGGCTCCACCCTGTGCAACACGCTGACTCCGCCCGCGACGATCGTGCCCGGACAGACCGCCACGTTCAGCGGCCTCCTCGTGAACAAGGATACGGTCACTCACACCTATCAGATCTCGACGGCAGGCAGCCCCGGCCTGCAGGTGGCCACGGCGATCGAGACGGCTACGTTCGTCGTCGCTCCCGGCGGTTCGACCACCTACGAGATCGACACCGTGTTCGATGGGGTCGGCGAAGGCTTCCTCGTGACCTACGCCTGGGCGGAGACCGGCGATCCCGACGACAACGCTTTCGATGCCGCCGTCTTCGGCAACCCGCCGACGGTGCCGGCCAGCTCTCGGCCCTTCTGGGCGGGCCTGATCCTTGCCCTCGGAGCCTTCGGGCTGATCGCGCTTCGGCGCCGAGTCTGCGCCTGAGCCGCGCATCCCTGCGGGGCCCCGCGTTCCGGCGTGGGGTCCCAGGCCTTGCCGGTGGGGCTTCCCTAGCGAGGCCGATGTGAGCCGTCGGAGGAGTTCGGCTCCGTTCGAAGACGAAGAACGACCGCCTCCTGAAAGGCGGGGAGTTGCACCTCTCGGGTCCCTCCTTGCTCCAGAATCTCGAGCGACCGTTCACCGGGCCAGAGCTGCACGAGCTCGACGTTGTCGGCGAGCTCGATCCGGGCGGGTGCGACCTCGGGTGGCGCCGGGGCGCGGGGATCTGTGACCCAGGCCGGAGCGTTCGTCAGCCCCAAGATCCAGGCCCCATCCGATGCGCGCAACCAGTGGGCCTGCACGCGGTCGGGCAACTCCAGACGGACGGGAAGCTCGAGGCTTCGGGCGGCGGAAGACAGCCGGTCGACCTCGGACTCCACGACGAGGCCTCCGCTCGCGCGGAAACGCTCGACCGTCGCGCGCTGGCGATCGCCCAGGCGCTCGGGACACGGCAGGAACAGGAGCTCGGCCCCGGGCGGAAGGTCCCCCTCGAGCTGGTCGTCGCCGAGGATGCGTGCGGGGAGGTGCTGCGAGAGCAGCGCTTCCCAGGCGGCGAGGAAAGGCGCGCGCGTGGCCTGCCAGGCGGCGAGCCGGTCGGGCAGGAGCTCGTTGTGAGCACGCTCCGGCAGATGCAGGAGAACCGCGGGGACAGGGCGTGCGCCTGCGAGCGGTCGCGCCAGCTCGCGCGCCAGCTCGATGGCTGCGGCGAAGCTCGCTGCGTCGGGCAGGCTGGCCTCGGGGTGGTCGAGGTTGGCCACGCAGCCGCTGACCACCACGGCCGCCGCGGCGGCGCGCCAGCGCGCGGCTCCCTCCAGCCCATGGATCCACACGTGGGCCGGACGTCCGAAGGCGCCGTCCCTGGAGGCGGCCCAGCCCTGGGTCATCAGCGCGTCCCGCGCGGGACGCTCTCGTTCGGGGAGACGCTCGAGAAAGTGCCACAGGGCCGGGCGCGAGGCGATGGCGTACTCGGTCTTGACGACGTCCGCGATGGAAGCCAGACGCAGGGTGGGGCGGGGCTCGGCCGGATCCGGCTGGGCGTGGGTGCTGACGAGCAGGACCGCGTCGGGATCGTGCTGTCGCACTTGTTCACGCCAACGCCACAGCTCCCGGGCCAGGGAGTCCTCCGTGAAGGCGACGAACCGGCGGTACAGGGGGTCGTTCGGGCTGGCGCTCCCGGGCAGGGGAAGACCCGTTTCGGCCAGGAAGGCCTTGCGGGTCCAGGGGCACCAGCAGCCTTCCAGCGGTTGGTGGGACTCGTCCAGGTAGATGCCGTCGACGCCGCGCTCGACGAGCTCGAGCAGACGATCCAGCGTCGCTTCGGCGAAGGGAGAGTGAAAGCACAGGCGAGGCTCGCCGGCGGTTCGGATCGTGCGTCCCTGGACGTCTCGACAGACCCAGTCGGGGTGCGTGTCCGCGAGGGGGAGGTCTTCCTGATGGCGGTAGTACGCGACGAAGGCCAGGTTCGCCTGGTCGGCCCGTCGAACCATGGCCCGCACGAGATCCGGTCCTGCCTCGGCTTCGACGGAAGGATGAACGGCGCCGATGCGCGAGGGCCAGTAGCAGAGTCCGGACATGGACTTGACGTGCCGGACGAGGGCCGGAGCCCCGAGGCCGGCGGCGGCCGATTCCGCGACGTGGAACAGGGGCTTTCCGATCCAGGCGGCGGAGAGGCGCGTGTGCAGTCCGACGCGGCTGCGCTCGATCCAGTCGGGCAGTTCGATGTCGGCAGAAGCCGTGAGCCAGGGGGCTTCAGCCCTCGGCGGAATCTCTGCGAGCCTCTTCAGAACGGTGTCCGGGTAGTCGGGGAGAGGTGGGGCGGAGGGCCAATCGGGTTCACCGCTTCCCTCCGGGACCAGGGCGAAGCAGTCCGGTCGTAGGCCGGCACCTTCCACGGACAGCCGGAGCCCCCGCTCGAGGACGTCGACGGCTCCGAGCCGTGCCCATCCCCAGGCCCCTCGGCCCTCGAGCGCGCCTGTACCCGGCAACTCGGTAACCGTCCGAGGCCCGTCCTCGACGTTCCAAGCGAGGGCGATGGAGCGCGTCGCGGCGTAGCGAATCCACAGGTCGCGGCGTCCCGGCGAAGCGTCGAGCTGCCAGTGGACTTCCTCCGCCCGCGGGAAGCGGATCAGGGCCGTGCGCGCGCTGGCCCAGGGGAGGTCGTGGGTGCGCAGAAGGTTCGGATCGTCGGGGAGGTGGGCAACGTAGTCCTCCGCCTCGATCAGAATCCATGCGGGGCGTTCTTGGGAGGAGCGCTGTTCCTCAGCCGCACCCGAGGCGCAGGCGAGTGCCGAGGCGATCGCAAGCGCTCCCGCGACCCATCCTAGGTCCATTCGAACCACTGAGCCGCCACCGAACCCCAGATCGGGTCCCCTCCGCGGTCGAAACGCACCAGGGCGTCGATCAGCTTGATGCCGTGGACGGAACGGCTCTCCACGGCCCGCCGGACGGACTCCGCCCAGGGAGCCGCCGAGGCACGCAGGTGTTGCCGGGGCGTGTAGGGTTGTCCGAAGGCCGTGTACATGGAGAGTACGGCCTGGCGGGCGTAGGCGACGAGCCTTCGAGCACCGCTCCGGTCCACGTACGGCAAGAGCCAGGCGACGGCGGCGGGGCCCGTGACCGTGTGCAAGAGCCAGATGCGACTGCGCTCGTGCACGAGCATTTCGAGGAAGGCGGTGGCGGCATCCCGAACGAGTCCGTCGAGTTCGCCCTTCGGATCGGCGGGGAGCCGAATCGCAGCCGCAGGGGTTTCCAGAAGGCGCTCGCTCACCCCGAAGAAGTCCACCTCGCGCGCGTCTTCGATCCAGGGGTGGTCGAGCCGGGTCAGGGCCGTCTCGAGCTCTTCCGGAGCCATGGGGGCCGTCGCCGGAAGCTCGAGGTGACGAGCCGCCCAGTAGGAGAGCCCCGCGGCGAGCTCCGCCCTGCGGGGTGCGCTGTCCTGGCGTTCCAGGGCTCGAACCGCGTGACCGGTGCGGATCACTCCGTGGAAGGCCGCGGCGCTGAGCGCGGGGGCGAGGCGGGGGGCCCAGAGGGAGACGACCTCTTGCCAGGTTCGCTCCGCCAGGGCGCCCTGGAAGAAGTCCAGCCAGTCACCGAGCCGGGCATAGTTGCCGAGGGCTTCGCCGATGTCCCCCTCGCCGCGGATCGGAGCCACGCGTCCCAGCGTTCCGCTGTACAGTCCCGCGCCTTCGATCCAGGCGTCGTCGATCTCCCCTTCGAAGCCGTAGGTCTCGAGCACCTCGGCCGCCATGGGGTAGTGATTCGCCCCGGCCCCTTCGCGTTCGGGGAGCTTTCCCCGATGGGCCTGCAGCAAGAGGTCCAGTCGCCCGCGCGCGCTCGGGTCCTCGGCGGTTCGCCCCGCTTGGCAAGAAGCCGCGCAAGCACCGGCCGTGACCAGGAACTCCCGACGATTGACGAGCATGCCGCGGCGAAGCTACGCCCAGGAGAGATCCTGGCCGGCCAGGGGTAGCTTGCGGATGCGTCGGCCCGTGGCCGCGAAGATCGCATTCGCGAGGGCCGGAGCGAAGGGCGGTACGCCGACTTCCCCCACGCCCGCGGGCAGCTCCTCGCTCTCGACGATCTCCACGTGGATGTTGCGGGGAGCGTCGTAGATGCGGGTCATCGGGTAGTCGTGGAAGTTGGACTGCTCGATCGCTCCGTTCCTGGCGGTGATCTCTCCGTAGAGCGCGAGGCTGGCCCCGAACACCGCGGCCCCCTCCATCTGCGCCAGAACCCGATCGGGGGAGACGATGGAGCCGGCGTCGAGGACGACCCACACGTTGGGGATCGACAGGGTGCCGTCGGCGCTCACCTCGACCTCGACCACGTTGGCGCAGTAGCTCAGGAAGCTGCGGTGGCAGGCGATGCCGAGCCCGCGTCCCCGCGGGGGCTTGCGTGCCCAGTCCGCCATCCGGGCCACGCGCTCGGTCACGTTGCGCAGGCGACCGACGTCGAAGGGGTAGCGTTCGAGAGGTTCGTCGTGGTTGGGGTACTCGACCCCTTCGAGGTCGAGCAGGCGCGGCGCGCCGAGCAGGTCCATCAGGTACTCGTACGGATCGCGACCTGCCCGGTGGGCCAGCTCGTCCGGGAAGGAACACACGGCAAAGGCGTGGTAGACGTGGGCGACCGAGCGCAGCCAGCCGATGCGCACGTGGGCATCGGCCTGGCCGCTCTCCACGCGCAGGTGAGGCACGTCGTAGGGGAGGTCCGTGAAGCCCAGTCCCATCTCGAGGGGAGAGGCGTTGCGGGAGCCGGGGACGAAGGTCGAGAAGATGGGGGGGAAGGCCGAGCGCTGGAGCCAGGCCTGGGGCATGCCGTCGTCGTCGACGACCGCGCGCATGTGCACCGCGGCCACCGTGTGGTAGTAGTCGTGACGAATGTCGTCTTCCCGCGTCCAGGTGACGTGCACGGGACGATCGGCTTCCTTGGCCAGCAGGGCGGCCTCCACGATGAAGTCGGGCTTGGACTTGCGGCCGAAGCCGCCCCCGAGGAGGGTCACGTGAACCGTGATCGACTCCTTGGGCAGCTCGAACGTGGCGGCGAGCTGGTCCTGGGCCGCCTGGGGGTTCTGGGTCGGAGCCCAGGCTTCGATCGCCGTGGGCTTTCCGCTCTCGTCCTTGTGGACGATCGCGAGGGCACACGGAGGTTCCATCGAGGCGTGGGCCAGGTGCGGCAGGGAATAGTCCGCGCTGACCACGCTGTCCGCGGGCGCATTCCGGAGCTGGGCCCGGGCGTCGCCGACCTCACGCCAGAGCTTGCCTTCCCTGTGGGTCTCGGCTGCGAGCGCATGGCCGAACTCACGGGAGTCGTAGCTTCCGTGATCGCTCGGGGTCCACTGCACCTCGAGGGCTCGACGCCCCGAGAGAGCCGCCCAGGTGCTGTTCGCGAGGACAGCCACACCCCCGAGGGCCTGGAAGCCGTGGGGAGCCTCGAAGGCAGGAATCTCGAGGACATCGACCACACCCGGGACCTTGCGCGTGGCCGTGTCGTCGAAGGAGGCTACCCGGCCTCCCAGGACCGGGGAACGCTCGACGACGGCGAAGAGCTGACCCTCACGGCGCGCGTCGATACCGAAGACGGCCTTGCCGGTCACGATGGCGTCGAGGTCGGCGATCGGGTGATTCCGACCGACGTAGCGCCTCTCCTCGGGGGCGCGGTAGCTGAGCTCCTCGGGCGAGGGGACTTCGATTCCCTGCGCGGCTTCCACCAGGTCGGCGAAGTCCAGGCGGCGGCCGGAGGGCGCATGCTCCACTCCGTGGTCCTGGGCGCGACACTCGCTCGGGTCCACGCCCCAGCTCTGGGCCGCGGCGCGCTCCAGCATCCAGCGGGCGCTGGCCCCGGCCACGCGCATCGGCTCGAAGAAGCGCCGAATGCTGCGCGATCCGTCGGTGTTCTGGGAACCCAGGCGCTCGTCGCCGATCGCCTGGCGAATCGTGACCCTCTCCCAGTCCGCGCCGAGCTCGTCGGCCACGACCATGGGGAGCGCCGTCCGGATGCCCGTGCCCATCTCCGAGCGATGGGCCAGGATGGAGACCTGGCCCGTTGGGTCGATGGCCAGGAAGAGGTTGGGGGCGAAGGTCTCGGCCGACGGACTCAAGAGGTGTCGCACGGCGCCGTTGGCTTCGCTGACCAGGACGAACGAGCCAGCCGCCAGCCCGCCCAGGAAGGTGCGCCGGGACAGGGCCGGGGCCCACTTGGCCTCGTGTTCTCGGGTGCTCACTGGCGACCTCCCTTCGCGGCGGTGTGGATGGCGGCGCGAATGCGCGTGTAGGTTCCGCAGCGACAGATGTTCCCGCCCATACCGCGATCGATGTCCTCGTCGGTCGGCTTCGGAGTCTTCGCCAGCAGCGCGGCCGCGCTCATGATCTGGCCCGCCTGGCAGTAGCCGCACTGGGGAACTCCGTGCTGCGCCCAGGCCTTCTGGAGCGGGTGGCTTCCGTCCGAGCTCAAGCCCTCGATGGTCGTGATCGAGCGGTCCGCCAGGGTGCCGATGGGCGTCACGCAGGAGCGCGTGGCACGCCCGTCGACGTGCACCGTGCAGGCTCCGCACTGGGCGATTCCGCAGCCGAACTTCGTCCCGGTCATGCCGAGCGCATCTCGCAGGGCCCACAGAAGAGGCATCTGGGGATCGGCGTCCTCCAGTTCGTGTCGGGTCCCGTTCACGTTCAGGGTGATCTTGTTCGCGCTCATCGTCGGGCCTCTTCGGTCGGGGTCGGTGCGCCTGCGTCGAGCCAGGTGCGGAAGGCGTCCACGAAGTCCTCGTGGGGCACGGGAACCGGGTCGCGACCGGGACCCGGATTCCAGCCCCACTGCACCAGCGGGTCGTGGGCGACGTGCTCGAGCAGCTGCTCGCCGTCCATGTGGGAGAGCTTCGGGTCCATCAGCTGCAGGGCCAGCTCCGCCCGGGAGCGTCCCTCGAAGACCATCTCGCGCGGAGCCAAGCGCCAGCCGCTGGAGACGCCCGGTGGCATGTGGGGCAGAGGTGCGTTGCTCGTGCCGTGGCATCCGTCGCAGCGCATGCCGGGGACCCCCCGATCGTCCGGGCCGCGGACGACATTCATGCTGTGCGCCCTGCCCGCGTCGTATTGCAGCGGCCTGTCCCCGGCGGGGTGACAGTTGAGGCAACGTGGGTGTTGCAGCACGTCGTAGACGAGCTCGAAGGCGGCCTGGGCTTCGACCAGTTCCGAAGCCAGCAGGCTGGCCGTCGCGGGGGACCTGCGCTCCTTCGAGCCTTGGGCACACGCGAACAAGAGGAGGGAGCCGAGGGCGAGCGTCGTGCCCGTGAGAATGGTCTTGCTCATGGCCGATGGGAGCGGGTCTCGAGCGGATCACGATCCGCCGCTGCGTGTCGCGGGCCCGGAGTGGGGGATTCGACCCCTGCTGGCCGAACCGCGGAGCCAGGGATACCCGATGGGGGGCGCAACTGGCAAGCAGGACGTCGGGTGGGCCCCCCGGTCTGTTCACGATCCTGCCTGAACAACCGACCGAGCCCGCAGGTCTGCTGGCATGCCCGGGGGGGCTCGGATAGCTTCAGAGGCGTCGAGCCGGGCTCGACGGCCCAGGGTCCAGGAGGGTCGCGACGACCGGAGCCGGCGCCAGCTGTATGGAGAAGTTCGATGGGAGTGCGGTGTTCGGCACCGAAGGAATCGAGCGCCTACGGGCTCTGACGTTCCTGAGCCCCGGGATCCCGCTCCCGTTCTTTCGCGAACTCACCGACTACCTGTCCGCGTCGCTGGGATGCCCGATCGAGCTGGAGGTGGAGAGCCGCTCTTCCGGACCCATGCACGGCCAGGAGGACCCCTTCGCCGAGGGGCGTGCGGACGTCGGCTTTCTCTGCTCGCCCTCGTACCTCTACCTGCGCGACCAGGAGCGTCCCTCCGTGACCCTGGTTCCCGCCGGTCTGGTCTTCCGCGACGCGCGCCATGGGGGAGATCCCGTGTACTACTCCGACGTGATCGTCCGCGCCGACCGCCAGGTCCATCGTTTCGAGGACCTGGCCGGAGCGACCCTGGGCTACAACGACGAGTGCTCGCTCTCGGGCTATTTCTCGGCCCTGCAGACCCTGGCGGAGAAGGGACACGATCGCGCGTTCTTCGGTGGCTACGTGCGTACCGGGTCGCACCACGCCTCGATCGCGGCGATCCTGGACGGCTCCATCGACGTGGCCGCGATCGACTCCAACGTCCTCGCCATCCACGGACGTCTGCATCCCGATCTGGGCTCCCGGCTGCGCCTGCTCGAGTCCTGGGGCCCGTTCCCCATCCAGCCCATCGTGGTCCGCTCCGGCCTCGGGGGAACCTGGGCGTCACGGCTGTCCGAGGCCCTGCTGCGACTCGACGTGAGCCAACCGGGTCTGGAAGGGCTCGCGGGCTTCGGGCTCGAGCGCTGCGTGCCGATCGACGATGGAGCCTACGTCGAGGAACGGCGCGCCCTGTGTGCCCTCGGCGAGCTGCCGCCGGTTTCGGACGACGCCCGTCGCCCCGCGCCCTAGTCGCCGGCGGCCCCGAACCGGCTGCGGGCCTGGAGGGGCAAGCAGCTGCGCAGCACGGCCTGGGTCCCCGGGCTCGGTGGAGCCGCGAGCGCCGCTTGCAGGACCGCGATCGCTTCCTCCTCCTGACCGAGCCGTCCACGGGCCAGGGCCTCGACCAGGCCGCAGACCGCGTCGTCGGATCCTTGGTCCCGTGCCGACGCCGCGGCGTCCCGGGCCTCTTCGTATTCGCCTTCCAGCAGGTGACCTACGGCGCGCGCACCGGCCAGGGCCGGATGCCCGGGAACCGACCTCAGCCCTTGGCGCCAAACCGTTGCGGCCTGCGAGAGCTGCCCGACGAGTCCCAGCATGCACCCGTGCAGCACGTAGGCGTCGCCACGCGTCGGGTCGATGCGGTGCACCCAGCGATAGGCCTGGGCCGCCTCCTCGTAACGCTTGGCGTTGGCGAGCAGTCCCGCCCGGGTGAAGTGGGCATCGGCATGGAGCGGGCGTAGCTGCAGCGTTTCTTCCAGGCGGGTCAGAGCCTCTTCCCTTTGCCCCTGGGCCAGTTGAGCCAGGGCCAAGGCGTACGTGTTCTCCGCGTCACCGGGATCGAGCTCCAGGGCGCGTGCCAGGGCGTCCTGCGCTTCTTCCGCTCGACCGGCCTGGACCAGGCCCTGCCCGATCCGGCCGTGGGCCTCCGGCAGGTCCGGCTCGAGGGCCAGGGCCTCCCGGTAGGCTCGAATCGCCTCGGGGACGTTGCCTGCGCCCATCAGGCCCGCGGCCAGGTACTGGTACGCGTCGGCCCCCGCGGCACGTCCATCCTCGATTCCACGGGCGAGCCGCGTGAGTCCCTCGGCCTGCTTCGAGGTCAGGCCGGCCACGGCGCAGGACAGCTCGGCCGGCACGCCGTCCAGGTTCGCGCCGGTGTACAGGCTGGGCTCGCCGGGCGGAGGAGGGGGATGGTGTTCCAGAGGATCGGTGAGTCCGTTCGGAGGCTG
>JAUIEE010000472.1 GCA_030428965.1 bacterium
GGGGGCCCATGGCGGAAGTTCAGCGTCCCCTGCGGGCGATGGGCAGCACGACCCGGTCGCCGATCTCCAGACCCGAGAGGACCTCGGTCATCAGCCCGTCGGACAGGCCCAGCTCCACCGGGACACGTTCGGTGGTCTCCCCGCGGATGCGTTCGACGCTCCACTCCTGGTCCTCCGAGCCGCGCTGGAAGGCGACCTGGGGCAGGCAGGGGACGTCGTTCCGACGGGCGATGACCAGCTTGGCGTCGGCGGTCATGTCCGGCCGCAGGAGCCCCTGGTCTTCCCCCACGCTGATGCGAACCTCGAAGGTCACGATGCCGTTGTCGTCGATGGATCCCGCGGGAGCGATGCGCTCGACCTCTCCCTCGATGGAGAGATCCCGGTGCGCGTCCACGGTGAGCAGCACCGGCATGCCGGTCGAGATGCGACCCAGGTCCACCTCGTCCACCCGCGCCTCCACGTGCATGGAGGACAGATCCCCCAGGGTCAACAGCTGCGTCGCGTTGCCCCCGGCGGTCAGGATCGAGGAGACACCGTCTCCGATCTCCTTGTCCCGGGTCAGCACGACTCCCTCGATCGGGGAGAGGATCGTCGCCTCGCGCAGAGCCGTGGCGCTACGCTCCAGGGTGGCCTGGGCCGAGGAGAGTCCGGCCTCCGCCTCGGTCACGGCCGCTTCGAGCACAGGTAGGTTGGCCAGGGCCAGCTGGACCCGGAAGCGGGCCATGGCCAGGGCCTGCTCCGCCGTATCGAGCTCCCGGGGAGAGACGTCTCCCTGTTCCCGCAGCAGGCGCAGGCGCTGGACTTCCCGTTCGAGGTACTCGGCTTCGGGGTCCTCGGCCCGGACGCGCGCTTCCTCCACCCGGGCACGGGCGGCGGCCACCCTGGCCTGAGCCGCGAGTCGTTGACCCTCGTTCTCCTGGTGCTGGGCTTCGAGCTGCTCCCGATCCAGCTCCGCCAGCACCTGCCCGAGGGAAACCCGGTCCCCTTCCTCGACCAGCAGCTTCTCGATGATGCCGCTGGCGCGACTCATCACGGCCACCCGCGCCAGAGGCTCGACGCGACCTGTGGCGGTCACGCTGTCGATCACGTCCCGAGCGGCGACCTCGACCACGCGATCGGCATCGAAGGAGGCGTCGACCTTCGAGGTGCCCCGCGTCCACCAGACGAGGGCAGCCGCTCCTCCCGCGACCAGAACCAGGGTCAAGGTGAGCGGGGCCGTGATCGCGCCGCGCCGGCCTCCACAGGTGAGGGGATACGGGGGAAGGTTCATGCGTGGGTGAGGTCTGCTGGAACGTGGGCCGGATCGCCGTCGTACTCGAGCTTGCCATTGCGCAGGGCCACCAGCCTGAGGGCCCGCTGGGCCAGGGCCTTGTCGTGGGTGACCATCACGAGGGCACGCTCCGGGCTGCGCAGGGAGTCGAACAGATCGAGGATCTCCGCGCCGGTGCGCGAGTCCAGGTTGCCGGTGGGTTCGTCGGCCAGGAGGATCGCGGGGCGCGTGACGAGGGCGCGAGCGATCGCGACTCGCTGGCGCTGTCCGCCGGAGAGCTGGTCGGGGGCGTGGTGGGAGCGGTCCGAGAGTCCGACCATCTCCAGGGCGGAGAGGGCCGCTTCCCGACGCTTGGGTGCAGGGACGCCGGCGTAGACCAGGGGCAGCTCGACGTTGCGCCGGGCCGTGGCCCGAGGCAGCAGGTGGAAGCCCTGGAAGACGAAGCCGATGCGCTGGTTGCGGACTTCGGCCAGCCGAGACTCGGGCAGTTCGCCCACGTCCTCGCCATCCAGGCGGTAGCGTCCCCGGGTCGGGGAATCGAGGCAGCCGAGGATCTGGAGCAGGGTGGACTTCCCGCTGCCGGAGGGACCCATGATGGCCACGTGTTCGCCGTAGCGAACCAGGAGGTCGACCCCGTCGAGGGCGCGTACGGTCTCCGCTCCCACCACGTAATGCCTCGAGAGCTGTTCGAGCTCCACGCAGGGGGGGGCCTGCTCCCGGGGTCCGGGGGGCGGTGCGGTACGGCTCGAGGTCTTCAAGGCCTCCATGGTATCCGCTGGGAAGCCGGGGAAAGGAGATTCGTTCGTGCAGGGTGGAGGTTGGAGCCGGAGGCAACGCATCCCTCGACGCCGCCGCCGGAGTGATCGCCTCTCCTTCCGCCGTGCGCGGGGCGAAAGCTCGGGGTTGGCGGGAGGTTTCGAGTGGGGGAGCTTCTAGAATTCTTCTCTGTGTGGCCCGCGCAAAAACTTCGACGGACGTGCAGCACTCCGCTCATGGGGTTGTTGGCCGTAGGCCTCTCGGGGTGTGGTCGGGGTCCGGACGGAGGGACGTCCGCACCGTGGTTGCTCGAGGCCCCCGCCGACCAGGCGCCCGCTTTCGTGCACACGAGCGGAGCCCGGGGGGACTACCTGTTCCCCGAGATCATGGGGGCCGGTGTCGCCCTCTTCGACGCCGACGGCGACGGCTTCCTGGATGCCTACTTCACCAACGGCTCGGGCGACCTGCAGGGGGATCCGGCCGGAGCCACGAATCGGCTGTTCCGTCAGGACGGGGAAGGGGGATGGCAGGACGTGACCCAGGCGAGCGGACTGGGGGACACGGGCTTCGGAATGGGGGCACTTGCGGCCGATGCCGACAACGATGGGGATCCGGACGTCTACTGCACCAACTACGGGCCCGATTCCTTCTACCGCAACCAAGGCAAGGGCGTCTTCGAGGAGGCCACGGAAGCGTCCGGGCTCGAGGTTTCCGGCTGGAGCACTTCGGCCGGCTTCTTCGACTATGACCGCGACGGGTACCTGGACCTGTTCGTGACCCAGTACGTGCGGGGAGCCATGGACAAGTTCTGCTACGACGAGGCGGGTCGGCGCAGCTACTGCAGTCCGAAGGTCTTTGCCGACGCCCCGGACGTGCTCTTGCACAACGAAGCGGGCCTGGCCTGGCGCGACGTGTCGGATCCGGTCGGCCTTGCCCAGCACCCGGGGCCTGGCCTCGGGGTCCTGTGCGAGGACTTCGACCAGGACGGCTGGCCGGACGTCTACGTGGCCAACGACGGTGCACCGAACTACCTGTGGCGCAACGAAGAGGGCGAGCGCTTCTCCGAGGAGGCGCCCCTGGTCGGGCTCGCCTTCAACGGCCAAGGCTCCTCCGAGGCGAGCATGGGCGTTGCCGCGGGGGACTTCGACGGGGACCTCGACCTCGATCTGTTCCTGACCCACCTGCGCCTGGAGAGCAACACGCTCTACCTCAACCTCGGCTGGGACAAGGGCTACGCGGACCGCTCCACCCTCTCGGGCTTGGGGAAGGCGAGCCTCGATTGGACCGGCTTCGGAACCGTGGCCTTCGACGTCGAGCTGGATGGGGACCTGGATCTGTTCGTGGCGAACGGGCGCGTGATCTACGGAACTCCCTTGCCCGGGGCGCTCCAGCCGGAGCCCTGGAATGCCTATGCCGAACCGAACGTGCTCTACCTGAACGATGGCGAAGGGCGGTTCCGGGATGGGACGGAGCTCGTGCCCGCGCTCGCCCACCAGCTGGACATCAGCCGCGGGCTGGCGGTCGGCGACGTGGATCGCGACGGGGACCAGGATCTCCTGGTCGCCAACCTCGAGGGGCCGGCGCGTCTCTTCCTGAACGAGGCACCCCGCTCCGGGTCCTGGCTGAGCGTGGAAGCGGTGGACCCACGCTGGAATCGAGTCGCCGTCGGAGCCCAGATCAAGGTGACCCAGGGTGAGCGTTCCTGGGTACGCAGCCTGCGCGCCTCGGGCAGCTACCTCTCGTGCAGTGAGTG
>JAUIEE010000015.1 GCA_030428965.1 bacterium
GGAGGTGGTCGACGGAAACGGTAGCTGCCCCCTTTGCTTTCGCCGACAAATGATCTAGTGATCGAGATGGCAAGGCCCTCTGAGATCTCGAAACGAACCGATCTTCGAACGAACATCCCGGACATTAGCCCGGCAGTCCCGGGGGGGACAATCGAAGAGCGGGATGAGTTCTACTCGTCGATTCGGCGGATCGCGTTGAGACACGTCGAGGGATCGAACACCAAGGCCGCCTCGGTGATGGACCCTAACATGTCTCGCAAGATTGAAACCATCTGACTCGTGCGCACCCTCGGTATCGACCCAGCCATCCGCAACACCGGATACGCCATTCTGGAGGGAGACCACTCCACCGCCAAAGCTCTCGACTACGGGGTAATTTCTATTCCCCAAAAGATCACCCAATCGGGAGCCCTGGCTGCGGTTTGCACCGGCATCCGAAACCTCATCGAGAAATGGCGACCCGATGAGATGGCCATCGAGGGCATCATCTACGTGCAGTCCCACCGCACCGCCATTTCGATGGGAGCGGCCCGCGCCGCCCCCCTCATCGCAGCCGCCGGATTCGGCCTCAAGATCTTCGAGTATTCCCCGAAAAAAGTGAAACAAGCAATCGTCGGCAAGGGAACAGCCGACAAGGCTCAAGTCGCCTTCATGATCCGAGCGCTCCTCGGCCTCGCGGAAACCCCTCCCTCGGACGCAGCCGACGCTCTCGCCATCGCCCTCGCCCACCTCCAGGCCTCCGACCCCCGGCGCCGTTCCGTGCTCGATCGACGAGAAGTCTGATTTTTCGGTCACGAAGCCGACAAAACGGACCGAGCAGCGGCCCGCCCCGAGACCACAGCCCCCTCGATTGACGCGCTGACGGCGTGATCCCCGCAAACCAGAACTCCCCCCAACTCCCGCACACCGACCGGGTCGGTCTTTTGCTGCTCGGCGCTCGCGGCACGATGGTCCGCTTCGCCATCCATCCCGTGGCAGGGCGGCTGCCGGGCCACATGAACGTGCTCCTCGCCGAGGCCGACGTGCCCTACGACCAGCTCTACGACCTGGACCAGATCAACGGCGAGTTCCAGAACGCGGACGTCGCCATCGTGCTGGGCGCCAACGACGTGGCTAACCCCGCGGCGAACAAGGACCCGAACTCGCCCATCGCGGGCATGCCCGTGCTCAACGTCTGGGACGCCCAGACCGTCTTCGTGATCAAGCGCTCCCTGTCCGCCGGGTACGCGGGCATCAAGAACGAGCTGTTCGAGATGGACAACTCGCTGATGTGCTTCGGCGATGCCAAGAAGTTCCTCGAGGACCTGGTCAGCGAGCTCAAGGATCTGTAGGCGGATCTGGAGGGGCAAGCGGCCCTCGAGGCTTTCCCGTTCGAGTTGCGACAGGAGTGAGCATGCAGAAGCCAGCCCAGACCCAGGTCCCCATCCACGAGCTCCTGGCCGCGCGCTGGAGTCCCTTGTCCTTCTCTTCCAGGGACGTGTCCCGGGAGGATCTCCTCTCCCTGTGTGAGGCTGCGCGCTGGGCGCCGTCCTGCTTCAACGAGCAGCCCTGGAGATACCTGGTCGGATCCAGCGCCGATCCCGCCGGCCTGGCGAAGATGCGGAGCTGTCTGGTGGAAGCCAACGCCCGCTGGGCCGACCGTGCCCCCGTTCTGATGCTGTCGGTGGCCAAGACGCGCTTCACGCGCAACGACATGCCCAATCGCCACGCCGGTCACGACGTGGGGCTGGCGACTTCGCAGCTCGTGCTGCAGGCCAGCGCCCGTGGCCTGGTGGTGCATCAGATGGCTGGCTTCGATGTCCAGAAGGCCATCGAGCTGCTGGGCATTCCCGCCGGGCACGAGCCCATGGCCATGATCGCGATCGGCTATCCGGGGGAGCCCTCCGACCTGCCCGAGGAGCTGCGGGAGCGCGAAGCGGCGCCCCGCTCGCGGCGCTCCTTCGAGGAAGTCGTCTTCGGTCCCGGTTGGGAAACGTCCCTCTAGCTCCCGGACGTGCACGAAAAAACCGGGAGAGGCTGGCGTAGTTCAGCCTCTCCCGGAAAAAGGGGGTTTCTGGAGCCGCCAAAAGGAAGGACTACACGAAAACGACTCCAGTTCGGTTAGGGCACGAAAGGCGCTCGCAAGAGCTTTCGCATCCTGATCTGTGTTTCCGACGCGATGTTGAGCAGGTCCTTGGGCCTGTCGTCGTAGTTGATGTTGATCTTGGTCGGGGCGAGCAGGCCGATGTCCGCGGCCACGATGCCCCCGTTGACGGTCATCTTCCCGTCGAAGCCCCGGTTGCGGAGGCTGTTCGGAATGATGCCGAAGATGCTGTTGTTGCTGTACAGGAGCGCGTCGACCTGCATGGCCTCGCTGCGCCGCGAGCTGCGAGCACTGGCTCGCTGGTTCATGAGGAGCTTCAGCATCGCGTCGCTCATCCAGCTGCCGGCGGTCAGCGGGTAGACCGCGGCCTTGGGCGACCCGTCGGCGTTGTAAAGGATCGGATCGCCCGCGTTGTCCGCATCGGCGTAGGTCAGGCGACGCTGATCCCAGTTCCCGGGATGCTCCTTGCCGACCCAGGTGCTGCTGGAAGCGTCGAAGTAGATGCCCTTGTTGTAGATCGGGATCGTGCCTCCGTCGTTGAACGAGTAGTAGCGCGGCACGTAGTTCGGGCCTTCGTAGAGCGGGTTGGAAACGGTCCAGGAGCCCGGCTGGTTGAAGTCCTCACCCCGGCCGGGAAGGACGGGCTGCGTCTTGGTCCACTCGGCGCGGTTGAAGATGGCCAGCTCGTCCATGATGAAGGAGAAGCTTCCGTCCTCGCTGCCGGTGACCTGGCCCCGGCCGAAGCGCGGGTGGAAGATGTTGCCCACGAGAATGTTGCCTCCGGAGGCGATGGCGAGGGCGTTCGTGGAGCCGCCGCTGTCGCGCCCGAAGGTGCGCTCTCCGTTCGCGTCGGTGCCGTCGACGTAGGAGAGGTCCTCGGGGATGTAGACGTTGCCCGAGACCAAGAGGGAGCCCTCGCCCTGGACCTTGCCGAAGAGGATGAGATCACCACGGATGGCGACCTCTCCGTTGAGCTGGATCGGATTGGCGTCCGTTCCGATCAGGACCACGCTGCCGTTGGTGATCGGTGCCAGGGAGGTCTGGTTGGGAGCTGTGCTCAGGCCGTCGAGCTCCGAGATGCTGTCGATCGTGTCCGCGCCCGAGACGACCGAGATCTTGCCGCCCGAGATGGACCCGGCGACGCCCGCCACGGTGGCGTTGAACTCGCTGTCGTCGATGATGCGGTTGCCCCGATCGGAAGAAGGGACGTTGGGGCTGACGCCGCCGTTGTCGGGGAAGACGGGGGGGAAGTCGGTCGGGAAGAGGCCGTCCACCATCTTGTCGGGATCTTGACCGTAAGCCAGGTAGAGGTTCTCGAGCGGGTCGGGGTCACGCTGGTCGGCGGGGTGCAGGTCCTCCTTCGTGAGGTCTCCCCAGTGGTCCTGGACCAGCAGTCCGTCGCCGTCGAACTCGCGCGACTTGAGCGCCTGCTCGGACCAGTTGCTGATCGGGTTGCCGCCCTGGTCGAAGGCCGTGCCGCCGACATAGAGGGTGCCGGCGATCCAGGAGTCGGGGTTCGTGCGCAGCTGCAGGCTCTCGATGGAGCCCACCTTGACTCGGTCGTAGGTACCGAAGTTGCCCGGCTCCTGGTTGAACTTGCGATCGGCGGAATCGATCTCCGCGTGGCACATGATGCAGTTGATGTTGTTCGCGAGCAGGGCGTAGTCGAGGCCCTGCCACTCCTCGGGCTCGATCAGGTAGGTCTCCTGGATGGTCTGCCTGAGGTTGCGCCAGTCGTTGGAGGTCTCATCGAAGGTGCGGTTCGAGACCGTGGCCGTGAAGATCAGCCGAATGGCCTCGTCCTCGTCGGTGCGCAAGACCTCGAGGTTCTCCACGTTCACCCCGGCCAGCTCGTCCCGGCCGGCTCCGTCCGTTGGCAGGTTGCACAGTCCGCTGACGTCCACACCGGTGGGGGTGGCGCTGGCGCTCTGGTCGGTGATCCCCAGGCCGTCGAGGTAGGCCCGGAAGTCGTCGCGGTTGGTGGCCTGACCGGCTCGCTGGTTCTGGAACCGGCCCCAGATCCGGTTGACCGCCAGGGCCGTGACGCTCTCGGCTCCGACGTTGACGGCGTACTCGTCCACTTCGAGCTCCGTACGCTTCGTGCCGTTCACCGTCATGGAGAGGAACGAGAACGTCAGGGTCGAGATGACCGTGATCAGGATGACGCTGGAGAAGAGGGCGGAGCCTTCTCTTTCTCGGGCGAGGCGGTCGTGGAGAGATGTCTGCGGCATGTGCGCTCTGGTGGTCTTGGCGGGCTCTTGGATTCGGTGGAACGTGCATGAAAGCTATCTCCGAATTCGAGGCGGGGCGGAGTTTGCTTTGCATTTCGAAAACGACTTGAGGGAAACGACCGGGAACTTTGGAGCGCGGTAGGTTTGGAGACAGCCTCGATGCGGAAACCGTTTCCGGATGCGGGAGCTGTGAGGATCCAGGCCCGTTCTACGACAAGTCATGATCGAAGCTAGAACCCGACGGGGGCGCAGGGGCCTTCCGAGGGGAACCAGAGGGAAGAGTCTTCAGGGGAAAGGGAGAGCCGCAGGTTTCACCTTGCTGGAGGTCGTGATCGCCATGACCTTCCTGGTGATCGGACTGCTCTCGCTGACGACCACCTCCCTGGCCGTGCATGCCCTGCGCAAGGTGGACGGTGAACGTCACCTGGCCAACCGAGCACTCAAGCGAGCCGCGGAGGACATCCAGTCCTACTCGAACGCTCAGCTGGGAGCGGTCGGCGGCTGGTCGCTCGCCATGGTCAACGCCTACGCCCCCGGCGGGGCCATCGGAGACACCTTCGACATCCAGGGCCTCACGCCCTGGGAGGGGGAGGCCTCCTGCGGGAGTATCCAGGTGGTGACGGACGAGACTGCGCGGGACGCCGATCTCGAGGTGCTGCTGGGAATGCCCAGGGACCTCGACAGCGACGGGCTGACCGACAACACCGATGTCTCGGGGACCGCAGGGCTCCTGCCCGTGGTCATTCGCATCCGCTGGCAGGGGGTCAGCGGTCAGCGCGAGGTTCGCCAGGGACTCTACGTCTCTGGACTCTAGGGAGCACGAAGGAGAGCGATGAAAGAGCGGAAGAGGACAGCGGGCATGACCCTGCTCGAGATGATGATGGCCATGTCCATCCTGGCCATTCTCCTGGTCTTGACCGGGGTGAGCGTGACGCGCGAGTCCAAGGCCCTGAGCGACGTGGTCGACACGGCCGCCGGGGAGCTCAGGGTGCGCGAGATGCTCACACGGCTGGAGGACGAGTTGCAGTTCGCCCAGGGGGCCCTCCCGGAGACCCGCTTGAGCAACGACCTCAACCCGGGTCAGACCCTGGAGGCCGAGGTCGATCCGGCCCTGGGCTTCCCCGACCGCGGAGTGCTGCTCCTCTCGCCGGGGACCGCGGCCGAGGAGCGCATCGCCTACGACGGGCTGAGTGCGGCCGGCGACCGCTTCCTCGGTCTCACGCGCGCGCAGCGCTGCACCCTGGCGAACGCCCAGCCCACCGGGCAGGTGGTGCGCTGGGCCGGCACGGCCCGCGTGCTCGAAGACCAGGTCGCTCCTCCGCCGACCTTCTGGGACGGTGTCTCCAGGGAATCGATCGGTCAGCTGTTCTACCGCGGCGATGGCAGCGGCTTTTCTTTCCGCGTCCCGACCGATCCTGCCGGCGGAACGAATTTCCTGGACGGGGAAGAGGTTCGCTGGGGGGCCACCGTGCGCGGCAACCCTCTGGCCACGGGCTGGTCCAGCCTTTATTTCCAGGTCGCGGACACCCTGGATGAAGGTGCGCGCCAGTTTGACTTCAACTCGGACGGTGATCTGGACGACTCATTCGACCTGGGGCGCATTCGCATGCGCTCCTGGGACACGGCCAACCCCGCCGCCGGTGCGACGGACGTGGCCCTTTGCCCTCCGATGATCCTCCAAGAACAGTGCGCCTGGTCGTCCGACATGGACAACGACGGTTTCCAAGACCCGATGTTCCTTTGGGACCCCGCCACCGGCAGGTTGCGGGTGCGACTGTTCGTCCTGGAGGGGACGATCAACCAGAGACCCCAGGTGAACCAGCTGGAGACGGTGCTGTTCCTCAGGAACGGCGCGGTCCAGTGAGTGTCCGCGCTCGCGGCCGAGGCCTACGATGAACAACAAGAAGTGGAGACTCAAGAAGATGATCCTGCCTGGTCTCCAGGTGAGGATCACCCTGGTCTTTCTGTCTCTGGCCTGCTTCGCGGCGTTCTTCCAGATCTACATGATCAACCGCTCCGTTCTCATGGTGAGCGAGAAGCTCACCGTGGAGAGCGAGGTCTTGCTCGGAGAGTTGCCGGGGATCCTGGGGGTCAACCTCCTGCTCACCCTGCTGGTGCTGGTGCCGCTCATGGTCATGGTAGGGGTGCTCACGACGCACCGCATCGCCGGCCCGATCTATCGCTTCCACATGCACCTCAGGGAGATCGCCAACGGCGGCGACCCGGGCACCTGCCGCATCCGCAAGGGAGACGAGCTCCAGGAGCTGTGCGTGCTGATCAACCAGGCGATCGAGGCCACTCGCTCCAAGGCCCTGCAGCAGGCTGAAGAGCACGAAGCGCCCAGGGAGAGCGTCGAGCCGGAGCCGGAGCCGGCCCGGGCCGCTTGAGGGCCGCCGTTCAGGGGTCGGTGTAGACCTCGGGCGCCAGGTCCTCCCGGACCTCGATGGCCCAGTCGTGGCCACGCCCGTGTTCGGCTGCGAGTCGGATGCCGCCGAACCACTCCCAGTCGGACCAGGGCATCGTGAAGCGTGGCTCGTCGTCTTCGGCCTGGGCGTAGAAGCTCCACTCCTCGACCAGCCCACTGTCCTCGGCGATGCGCACCACGTAGCGGTTCCCGGGGGTCAGGCCGACCGCATCGAAGGTCATGGACAGGGCCTGGGCGGGGCGACCGTCGGACAGGTCCTCGGGGCCCAGGTGCTCGAGGTGTACCCCCGGATCGAGCAGCTTGTAGGGCATGAACATCCAGTAGGAGTCGTTCACCCACCACCCGTAGCCTTGTTCGAAGAGAGCGTCGAGCTCCTCTCCTCCGAGGGGAGTCCCGTCCCGATAGGCCTCTCCCTCGCGCGTGTGCACGTTCATGAGGAGCGTCGTGCTGCCAGCGACGATGCGGACGTCGCCGGTGTGCTTGTCCCACCAGTGCTCGCGGGCGCCGAAGAAGTTCCAGTGCACGTGGCGGGCGTCGGCCCAGGCCTGGGCGCCCCCCATCGCTGCGAGCACGCCCAGGGCGAGCTCTTCGGCGGGTGTAGGGGCGGTGGGGGCGGGGCCTTGTGCGGGCCGGGCGGCGCAGGCCAGGGCCAGGGCGCCCAGGGCCAGGGGGAGGAGGCGGCTTTGCATGCCGCCAGTATAGGAGCGGATCAGTTCGCCGAGGAGAGCGGTCGCTCGTTCCAGCTTGCGAAGATCGAGCCCATCAGAGGTCCGATGCTGCGGATAGGAACCTCACTCCCGTTCGACAGGCGCAGGGCCGGCTTCACGTACCAGAAGAGGGCGCGTCGGTTGCGGAAGGCCGGCCACATGGGTTTGAGCAGGTCGATGGCCAGCTGGGAGAAGAGCTCGGGCTGCAGGTAGGCGGCTGCGCGCATCTCTCCCGGTCCGAAGCAAGCGGACAGGAACTCCGTGTCCATGCGGTCCCAGTCCACGTCGGCGGCCTCGAAGATCCACTCCACCGGAACGATCTCGTAGCCCTCTCGTTCCGCCCTCAGGCACAGCTCGTGCAGTTTCTCGAGGCCTCCGCGCTCGGCGATGCGGGAGGTGATCAGCCAGGCCATGCCGTAGAAGGCCTCGGGGATCTCGGGCCACTCTTCGTGCAGGTTGTTGCGCGAGGTGGAGAAGATGCGCGGCAGCAGTTTTGCCGAGATCTTCGCGGTGGTCTCCGCCCGGAACGTCTGGATCCTGCGCTCCCAGTCGCTGCTGGGGCGGTCCCGTTCGGGGCGGTTGTAGGCGATACGGAGGTAGAAGCCTTCGCTGAAGGCGGAAGCGTTCAGCAGCCTGTGGGCGCGAATGTGGGAGGCATAGGTCGGGTTCAGCTGCTCGGCCACGACGTCGGCCAGACCTTCCTCCATGATCCCCGGCAGAGTCTTCCAGGAGGTCCCGATGAGCGCGTGCACCAGCTCGTGGGACAGGTACCAGGGGGACTGACCATCCTCCTGGAGGTGGATGCGTTTGGCGCGGAACTCGTCGGAGAGCAGCGTGAACCCGCGCACGCTCTCGGGCCGCTCGTTGAAGCGGTACACCCGCAGCTTCTCCTGGACCCAGACGTCGATCGCGCGGTCCTGGCTGCCCGGGAGCACCTCCTGGACCCGAGGGGCGAGGTCTTCGAGCAGGGCCGCGATCTCCGTGGCCTTCTCCGCGTTGGCAGCCCGTACGCCCCCGAAGGGCGTCTCTACCAGGATGGGAGGCGGTGGAGCCAGGCAGCTGGGCAACGCGCAGAAGGCGGCCAAGAGCCAAAGGAGGGGGCGGGGGATCGCGGGCATGATGCGGACTCGGGGGACTCCCCAAGAATAGACCGCTACGCAGCCCCGTGCGGAGCTTTTCTGAAAGCCGGTCTCACTCGACGGCCAGGGCCCATTCCGCCCAGGCTTTGTCGAACTGCGCGTAGCTCATGCCGAGGCACTCCCGAAAGAACTTCCGGTGCTTGTCGGCGATGTTCGAGCCGTCCTGCAGCCCCTGCTTGTTCTTCATTCCGTGCAGCCGGTCGTTGAGGCAGGCGTAGCCCTGGCCGTGCTGCTCGATCAAGAAAACGGTCATGGACCAGGTGGCGTAGTGGTGTTCGATGTCCAGGTCCCCATAGGACTGGAAGCGCATGAGCTCCGCCAGGCGCGGCGCCTTGCCCGAGCGGATCATGGCCTTGACCTGGGGGATCCAGTTGGCCTTGCTCGTGGCTTCGGTGAGGGATCCCTCGGAGGAGTCGAACGTGTTGAACCTCGGGTTCAGCTCGCGCTCGATGAAGTGGGACAGTCCCTCGATCAGCCAGATGGGGGTGTCGTAGGAGAAGTGCTTGTAGCCGTTGAGCAGGTTCGAGGCCAAGTTGAAGGCCAGGTGCCCGTGCAGGGCCTCGTCCTTGCGCAGCTGATCTTCCTGGGTGTGGATGGCGATCGTCATCGTGTCGCGTGGGATGACGTTCCACCGTTGGGAGCGACGAATCTGCAAGCCGAAGTTCGTGCTGAGGAAGGTGACATGGGTGGACTCGGAGGGCAGGATCATGGCCTCGAACTTTCCCTTCTGTCCGACGTAGGGACCCTCGCCCATGTACGGCGTGCCCACCATCCAGACCTTCTTCCCGTCGGGAAACTGGTCCTCGCTGACCTGCATGATCTCGAGAAAGCGGTCCCACACCTGCTCCATGCGCTGGGCGTACAGGTGCACCTGCAGCCAGGCATCCACCTGACGCGTCTTCGGGTTGACGTCCATCAGGACCTCGGCCAGCTTCTCGAGCTCGGCCCGGACCTTCTTGCGGTCGCTGTTGCCCACCCGGAAGCCCCCGATCCCCATGCCCAGCTCGAAGTGGGGCGTCTCGACCCAGCGGATGTCCGTCTCCGGCAGCAGCTCGTCGATGGCATGGGTGTCGCTGCTTCCGAACTCGAAGCCCCCGTGCGACACGATCCCGGAGGCTGCCATGAGCTCGGGTTGGCCCAGGCAGTAGGGGCACTGGCCGGGGGCGTTGAGTTCCGTCTCCGCCCTGGCGTCGGTCGTGCCCCAGGCCAGGACGAGGACGCAGGCGAAGAACGGCTTGCCGCTTGAGCTCATCAGAGGCGACCCTTCCACTCGTTCGCCATCTCGATCGCGTCGAACGCCGAGAGGTTCTGGATCGGAAGGGCACCGTCGACGATGCCTCTCAACGCGTTGATCGCAGCGACCCGCACCTGGCTGTGTTCGCTGTCCAGGAAGGGGCGCACGTGGGGGACGGCGCTCTCCTTTTCCCCACAGCCCGCCAGGAGGTGCAGGGCCGCGATGATGCGTTCGTCTCCGGCTTCCTCGAGGAGGCCCGCGACCCAGCCGGTCGCCTCGGGGCCGCGCACGGCCTCGAGCGCCGTCCGAATCTCGGCGCCATAGCGCTCCCACTTGGCCTCGGCCCGCTCGGAGATCGCTTCCATTCCGGCCAGGGATCCCGACGAGGTCGCGGCCAGGGAGGCCGCATAGAGCTCGTCTTCGTCCGCCTTCTTCTTGGCCAGGTTCTTCCTGGCCGTCTCGACCGCCTTCTCCGCCTCCGCACGGATCCCGCTATCGGGGAAGGAGGCCGCACGCATCAGGCTCCACTTGCGTATCGCCGCCTGCTTGTGCCCGAACTCGCGGGCCAAGAGGCGCGTGTGGCTGGCGTCGGTGACGCCCAGGAGAACCGCTTCGATGCGCTCGATCGCGTCGGCGTCCTTCTCCTTCCCCAGGGTCGGCAGGAGCTGGGGAACGACCCCGGCCCCGACGTCGAGCAGGGCCTCCTGGGCCTCGGCGCCCATCTCCGGCGTGCGTGCCTTGCGCAGCCGTGCAATGTCGCTGGGGACGCTCTTCTTGGCCTCTTTGTCCAGCTCCGGCCATTCCTCCAGACGGACCACCTCCTCTCCGGAGGTACGGGCCTGCAGGGGCAGCGTGCCTGCGGCGACCACGGCCAGGGCCAAGGGCAGCCAGAGGATTCGACTCGTCTTCATGAACCTTCACCTTGCATGCGGTACTTCCAGGACTCGGGGACGTAGTCCTCCCACTCGGGAGAGAGGATCGTGAGCTTCGAGCGGTCGATGAGCCGGTCGATGTCCCTAGGGACCGTCGTGGCCGGCAGGTACCGGAAATCCACCCGGGAAAGTCGCACCCTGGCGCGCGCTCCCTCTCCCTCGATTGCGTCCACGCGCACCAGGGTCCAGCGGCCGATCAGATCGAAGGGACCCACCCACGCACCGACCGGCTGGCCGCGCGCGGCCGACCACAGCTCGATGCCCAGATCCTGCCAGCCCCCCTCCTGTTGGCTGCGTTCCCCGTCGAAGTCGGTCCAGTCCGGCTCCGCGCCCGGGCCCTGGTAATCGGCCAGGCTGGCCAGGGCCCGGTCCGCCTGCGCCCGGGACTCGCGCCTGGGGTCTTCGAAGCGGGAGTGCACCACCGCCCGCGGCAGGTGGACGTTGGTCAGGGCGAGCCGCCGCAGGTGCGGCAGGGTGTAGTCGGGATAGATCTCGGCCAGGGCCTCTTCGAGCGGCTCGAGGTCGCTGCCCTCGATTCCGATTCCGTCCACGGCGAGCACGACCCCCGGGGCGAAGGCAGGCTGCTCGGTGGCCGGGGGAACCGGGTCCGGCCGGTCGCAGCCGGGGGAGAGGGCGAGCCAGAGCCAGGCGAACCGGGCTCGCACTAGGCCTCCTGGCGCAGGTCGAAGTTGGCCAGGAACGGCAGGGCCTTCTCGACCAGGTAGGCGTAGGTGGCCTGCACGTTGGCGGAGCAGAGGCCGAAACCCTGGGCCGGACCGAAGCTGCCCTGGTTCTCGAGGAACAGGGAACGGGGATCGTTGGCAAAGGACTCGACCCGCAGGGTGAAGGCGTTGGTCTCCTCCGGGGTGGGAGGGAAGACCAGCCGCAGTCCGAACAGGCGCGAGGGGCGTCCGAAGGCCGAGAGCTCGTCCCCGAATCCGAACATGCCCTGGCGCAGGAAGTCCCGGGAGTCCTGAAAGTGCTGGGGGTTGACCAGGGTGCGCAGGGTGACGGTCTGGGCCGTGAGCACCCGGATCCCCCGGTCGGGCGCGACCTGCGCCAGGATCTCCTCCACCCGCCGCGCGAATTCGTCCACGCTCAGGCCCGTCAGCTCCTCACGGAACTGCACCCGGTCAGGGTGAAAGCTCACCTGGGAGATGGCCCCGGGCTGGCCTGGGGGATTGGAGAGGATGGCCCCGTCGGGCGTCACGTTGAAGCTCTTGTAGGCGGGGCTACCGGACTCGAACATCCGGTTGTGGACCTTCTGAATCGACGCGGGGCTCGCGTTGAGCGGGGGGTGGCGGAGCTCGCACAGGTAGGCGATCGTTCGCGGTGCGTAATGCATGGGGTGGTGGAAGGTCGGATCGGGGGCGAACACGCATGATACAGCGCCGCCAGGGCCGTTGCCGGGGGGGAGGGGGCTTCCCTGCTTCGGGGGCGGCTCGCTTTTCCCCGAGGTCGGTTCTGCTGGCCCGACCCAGCGGGTAGACTTTTTTGGCTTTTTGGGGGGCGGAGCCCCCTCGAGAGGCCTTGGCTCTCCCCGCCATCCGAGGTTTGGGGAACCGAGCCTCACACAGGCCCGTCCACGGCGTAGCCCCACGGGGACCCACGCCCGCCCTTCGAAGCCTTCCGAAACTCCTCCTTTCCGACTCCGAACATGGCTCGTCTGCTGTCTCAACCCCGTCGCCTCGGCGTTTCCCTCTTCCTACTGACCCTCTTCGCCGCCTGTGGCGACGACAGCTCGGAGGCTCCGCAGCCGAGCCGCTCGGCCGCAGGGCCTTCGCAACCGGCTCGCCCCAAGGGCCCGGTGCACCCGATCTTCGGGGAGCAGCTGTCGATCGACGGCGAGGTGATCCCCAACGAAGAGATCAAGCGGCATCTGGTCCTCAAGCTGGGGCACACCTACATCGGCGCGCGCAAGCTCGCGATCTTCGTCGAGAAGGAACTGGCGCGCCGCAAGGCCGCCGGCGAAGACATCTCCGCCTTCCAGGTCGACGAGAAGGAGGTCGATTCGAGGATCGCTCAGGTCGAAGACAGCCTGCAAGAGGGGTACGAGGAGGAGGTCTCCCTGGACGACTTCGTGGCCGACGACAAGCAGGCCTACCGCGAGGGCCTGAAGCAGTCCGAGCTGTTCGACCGCGTCTTCCTGCCGCGCAACCCCTACAAGATGCCTCCGGTGAGCGTCGAGGCCCTCTCGGACGAGGGCTCCTCGGTGGGCGAGATGTACTCGACCCTGACCGAGGGCTGGGATCGCATGCAGAAGATGGAGGAGGAGACGGGCGAGCCCGTCTACGAGTCTCCCAAGGACATCGACTACCTGCAGAACCTGCTGCGCCCGGCGGTCGTGATCAAGCTCGAGGAAGTCCACGACGTGAAGTACGGGGAGGACGGACTCTCCAAGGACCTGGTCATGCGGGTCGCCGACGTCGACGTGACCGTCGAGGAGATCTGGAGCAAGATCCAGCGCCTGGTGACCCCCCAGGAGGTGCACCGCAGCAAGCAGTGGCTGGTCAACACCCGCATCGCCCGCAACGCCCTCGAGTCCCAGGGCGTGTGGCTCAGCGACGCGGAGTTCGAGGCGGCCTACGCCGAGGAGCACGCCGAGTACGAGAACTCACCCTTCAGCCCGGAGATCGTGGCCGTGAACTTCCGCAAGTTCCCCACCCTCTCGGACTACAAGGAGTACTTCCGCATCTCCAAGAGCTACGAGCAGATGATCGCGGACGAGATCAACGACGAGACCCTCAGCGAGCGCATCGATCGCTTGAACCTGTACGTTTCCGGCCTGATCGACGCGGACATCATCCTGATCTCGGCCTACGACTTCGAGAACAAGAAGTGGAAGGAGAACGGCTGGGCCGATGCCGAGCAGCGGGCCGTCGAGGTCACGCGCAAGCTGGCGGAGGGCATGGACTGGGACGAAGCTCTCAAGCAGTACTCCGAGTTCAAGGTCAAGAAGGAGCCCACCGGACTGGGGCAGGCCCTTCCCAAACCCCACGAGCTCGAGACGCCCGGCCGCTTCATCTCCGTCAATCGCAACGAGTTCCTGGGCCGCCTGGAGGACAACGACTACCAGAAGTTCCTCGATAGCTCTTCCCTGGGCGAGTACATCTTCTTCCGCCAGGAGATGGGCACGATCGAGAACCCGCGCCGCGGCAAGTACGGCTACTACATCTCCAAGCTGAACAGCCGCACCCTGCCCAGCAAGACCATCACCCTAGAGAACGAGCGTCACCGGGATCTCCTGCACCAGGACCTCCTGCGCGCGAGCCTCGACCATTGGATCTGGGAGCTGCGCGAGAAGAGCCTCGTGCGCGGCCTCGACGCCTGATTCCGGTCCATCCGGACCCAACGTCCCCAGCGCCCCTCGTCCCAGGACGGGGGGCGCTTTTTCGTGTCTGTCCGCAAGGGGCGCCCGGTAGTTCCCAACTACGATGCGGACGTCGCTCGGGCCGCGGGCAAGCCTTCGCTTTACAGCGCCCGGGGGGGAGAGGAAGATCAGCACTCCATGTCCGATGTGAGCAACAGCTGGAAGCTCCTCCAGCCCCACGTCAAGCCGCAGCTTCCCAACCTGGTCTTGGTCTCCATCCTGGGGGCGGTCAGCGCCGCGGCGCAGACCGTGGTGCTGCTCTTGTTCCAACCCATCTGGGATTTGGTGCTGTTTCCCGACGAGACGGCCGAGCCCACGTCCCTCGGGAACGCCTTCGTGTCGATCGGGGACTGGCTGGTCGCCCACACTCCCTTCGAGGACGCGCGTCTGGCCATCCTGTGCGCCCTGGTCGGCTTCGCCCTGACGATGGCCCTGATCGCGGCCTCGGCCCAGTACGGCTTCACCTACCTGGCGCGCTTCGTCGGGTACGGAATGGTGGTCGATCTGCGCGTACGCCTCGCGCGCCACCTGATGGGGCTCTCGGTGCGCTACCACTCCGAGCGCAGGTTCGGGGACCTGCTCTCCAGGGTCAGCTCCGACGTCACGACGACCCTTACGGCGATCAACGTGGGGCTCAAGAGCCTGGTGCAGGAGCCGCTGTTCGCCGTCGGAACCCTGGCCGTGGCGGCGTACCAGGCACCCTGGGCCACCTTGGGGATCTTGCTGGTCTTGCCCCTCGTGGCCTGGCCCGTGAAGAAGCTCTCCTCGCGGGTTCGCAAGGGCTCGACCAAGAGCATGACCTCCCTCGGGTCTTCGGTGCAGGTCCTGTCCCAGATGTTCCAGGGCATCCGCACGGTCAAGTCCTTCGGAGGAGAGGAGCGCGAGCTCGAGCGCTACCGTGACATCAACGAGAGCTACCTGCGCACGTCGATGCGCATGGTGCGCGCCATCGCGATGACCCATGCCTGGACCGCCTTCTACAGCGTGGCCGGTTTCGCCGTCCTGGTCGGCGCCCTCGGGACCCTGGCAATCCAGTTCCAGCTCTTCCAGAGCGGCGGGGACATGACGGTCTTCTTCCTGGCGATCGCGCGACTCAACAACCACGTCAAGATCTTCACCAAGGCGCTCACCCGGGTGCAGGAGTCGGTGGGGGCTTCCCAGCGCATCTACGAGCTCCTGGCCGAGCCGGTGGACCTGACCGAAGCCCAGAGCCCCGTCTCCCTGGAGCGGATCCAGCGGGGCTTGCGCTTCGAGAACGTCTCCTTCCGGTACCCCGGCGCCGAGAGCGACGCGATCTCGGAGCTGTCCCTCGAGATCAAGGTCGGCGAGACCCTGGCCCTGGTCGGTTCCTCGGGCGCCGGCAAGAGCACGCTCATGGATCTCGTGGCACGCTTCGTCGACCCGACCGCGGGCAAGCTCCTGGTCGACGACGTCGAGCTCAAAGAGCTCTCCATCGCGAGCTGGACGGCCCAGTACGCCCTGGTGGGGCAGAGTCCGTTCCTGTTCCACGCTTCGGTGGGGGAGAACATTCGCTACGGAAGGCCCGAGGCGACCCAGAGCGAGGTCGAGGAAGCCGCCCGGGCCGCGGGCATCCACGAGTTCCTGGTGGCCTTGCCCGACGGCTACGACACCGACGTGGCGGACATGGGCGCGCGCCTCTCCGGCGGCCAGAAGCAGCGCATCACGATTGCCCGGGCCTTGCTCAAGGGGGCTCCGCTGCTCCTGCTCGACGAGGCGACCAGCTCCCTCGACAGCGAGTCCGAGGTCGAGGTCCAGGCCGCTCTGGATCGCTTGATGGCCGATCGTACCGTGCTCGTGATCGCCCACCGCCTGTCGACCATTCAGAACGCCGATCGCATCGCCGTGCTCGAGGAAGGGCGCCTGGTCGAGATCGGGCGCCACGAAGACTTGCTGCGGCAGGGTGGACGCTACGCGAACCTGCACGCCCTGCAGCAGCTGGACGTGCGCGACAAGGAAATCCCCCGGGCCGAAGCGGGCGTGCGCGAGTGAGGGGGAGGTTCGTCCTGGCCCCCCTCGGGCTGCTCGCGCTCGCTTGCTTGCCCCGCGCCCAGGGAAGGTCCGAACACGTGGGCCTGGGGCCCATCGACCTCACCTCCCAGGGACCGCTCCAGGCCCTGCGCTTGGGGCTGCGGCCCACGGCGCCGCGCACCCTGCCCGAAGGAGGCTGGCGGCTGTCCGTGCGGGAGACCCTGGCGAACGTCTTCGCGGTCACCGGAAGCTCCCAGGTGATCGATTTCGAGATGCTCCAGACGCGGGTCCTCCTGGCCTATGGCCTGGGCGAAGACATGGAGGTCGAGATCGGCTACCAGGACCGAAGCCGCTTCGGGGGGATCCTCGACCGTTTCGTGATCGAGTTCCACGAGCTCTTCGGAATCGATCAGAACGCCCGGGATCGCTTCGACGAGCGGCGCAACCTGTTCTCCCTCGCGGCCGAGGGGGACAACCCGGCCTTCGACCTCGGGGACGAATCGGGGGCCTTGAGCCGCGACCTCCTGCTCACGCTCCACCATGATCTCTCGAACCGCTGGAGGCTCCTGCCGGCCTTCTCCTACAGCGTGAGCTCGCGCCTGAACCTGGGGGGGCGCAACGGGCTCAACGGAGACATTCCCCTCGATCTGGGACTGAACGCCGCCCTGGCGCGGGCCCTGGGAGCCGGTTTCCACCTCTACCTGAACCTGGCCTACACCTGGTACGGCGAAGATCGCTTCGGGGACATCGAGCTGCGCAGGACCCAGTACGCGGGGCTCTTGGCCTGTGAGTGGCGCGCCACGCGCAACGTCTCTCTCCTCGGGAGTTACCTCGTGAGCGAGGGGACGACCGAGGATCGCAAGATCCACTCCCGGGCCACCCACGAGATCGGCCTGGGATTGAAGGCGCGACTCTCCGCGCGCACCACCTTCGAGCTGGGTTTGCTCGACGACATCGTCGAGCACAACAACTCGCCCGACTTCGGCTTCCACTTCGGCCTCGAGTTCGCCTTCTGATGGACGGACCCGGCTACGACGGACCCAAGCTGTCGGCCTTCGACGCGACCCTGCTCGTCATGGGAGGCATCGTCGGAGTGGGGATCTTCTTCACTCCGCAAACCGTCGCTCAACGCAGCGGGGATCCGGTCTCGTTCCTGATCTTGTGGGTCATCGGCGGAGCGATCGCCCTGAGCGCGGCCTTCACCTTCGCCGAGCTGGGGGCGAGCTTCCCCCGGGCCGGCGGTTGGTTCGTATTCCTGAGGGAAGCCTACGGCCCGTTTCCCGCCTTCCTGTTCGCGTGGATCGTCCTGTTCGTCGTCTCCACGGGGGCCCTGGCCGCGATGACCGGCTTCTGCGCGAGCATGCTGCACGAAGCCTGGCCCGAGCTGTTTCCCCCGGGGGGCACCCGCGGTCACCTGGGCGTGGCCGGCGGCATCATTCTCGGAGGGACGGGGCTCACCTTGTTCGGGGTTCGCCGGGCGGCCCTGTTCCAGAACCTCTGCATGGGGATCAAGTTGTTCGGCATCCTGGGGCTGTTCCTGGCGGGAATGCTGTGGGCAGCGCCGGAGGTCGTGGAAGCGACCACGTCCGGGGAAGGTTCGGGCGAAGCAGCGCCGGCCGGCTGGCTGGCTGGCCTGTTTCCCGTTCTGTTCTCCTACGGAGGTTGGCAGATGATCTGCTACCTGGCGCCGGCCGTGCGCGATCCGGAACGTACCCTGCCCCGCACGATCGCCGGCGGAGTGTGTGGGGTGGTCGTGATCTACCTCCTGCTCAACCTGGCCTTCCTGCGCGGTCTGGGCCTGGAGGGCATCGCCGCCGAGAGGACCTTCGCCTCCCGGATGGCGGAGAGTGCCCTCGGCGACGGGGGGGAGCGCGTGCTCAGTGCGGCCATGGCCATCTCCGCCCTGGGCGTGTGCGCCGTGACCGTCATGGCCACGCCCTGGCTCTACGTGGCCATGTCCCGCGAGGGGCTCTTCTTCGAGACCATGGGCCGCCTGCACGCGCGGACGGGTGCCCCGGTCGCGGCCTTGGCGCTCCAGGCGGTCGTTGCCCTCGTGTACCTGTTCCTGGGAACCCTTCAGGAGATCGTCGATTCGGTCATCTTCGTGGAGTGGATGTTCCACGGCCTGGTGGCGATCTCGCTGCTGCGCTTGCGGCGCCTGCGTCCGGAGCTTCCGCGTCCGTTTCACAGCCCGCTCTATCCCCTGGCGCCGATCGTCTATGCCCTGGCCGCGACGATGGTCGTTGCCGGGGTTCTGTGGAATGCGGAACCCCGGCTCAAGTGGACGGGGCTCTCGATCGTGGCGGCCGGCGCACTCGTCTATCGTCCTTGGCGCGCTCTGTTCGCAGAGCGCTGATCTACTCGACCGACCCGCCTACTGCGATGGGAGGGCCTTCGACGCCCGGGATGGAGAAGCTGCCTTCGGCCCGCTTGCGGTCGACCGTTCGAGCGACGTAGCTGTAGTCTCCGGGTCGGAGGGTCAGAGCGAACTCCAACGGCTCGCTTCCCTTCCAGGCCAGGACGGTCCACGCGTGTTCGTTGCCGAACGAATCGAACAGGGTCAGATGGAAGCCTCGCCTGGAGGCCGGCGGCAGAGGATCCTCGAAGGTGAAGCGCACCTCCCTCCCCCGAACCAGCTCCAGGTTCCGAAGAACCCTGTCTCCGGCACGGACCTCGACATCGGTCTGTTCTCGCGCCCAGCCCCGCGCTCGAACGATCAGGGAGTAGCGATCCGGGGGAACGTTTCGGATCCGAATGCGCCCTTGTTCCCGACGAGTGGAGTTCATGCCCAGCCCGAACGGACCTGTACGCGACTTCAGGAAGACCTCGACCTCTTCGAGCTGCTCTTGCGCGGCATTCAGAGCCAGTTCGATCGTGCCGAAACCGTCGATCCAGACCGTTCCGATGTTTGCGAACCGATCGGAGAAAACCGCGGTGCGCTCCAGGCGAACGGGTGCGCGCCCCTCGAGCCATACTTCCGGCGTATAGCGCCCCGGGGGCAAAGGGCCCAGCTCGAAACTCCCGGTGCTCGGATCGACGCAGGTGAACTCCGTGCGTCCCAGGATCTTGGAGTAAGCCATCACGAGGGCTCCGTCGAGAAGGGACGGATCGTGGACGTCGATCGTTCCGCGCAGGCCGGGAGAGGGGCAGATCGAGCGGCTCATGCGCATTTCCAGGGTGCCGAGACCGGGCACGATTCCCGGACGCCAGCGCAAGGGCATTCCCTCCGGTGACCTGCGCACGAGGACCGTGTGCTCGACCGGATCGCAGCCGGTCAAGACGAAGCGCCCCTCGGCATCGCAGGTGGTGGTACGCCGCGGACGTTCGCAGCGGAAGGGGTCGAGACCGGGAACCATCTCGGACTCGGGGACGGCCTCGATCCACCAGCCCGCGAGGGGTGCCCCCTCCTCGTCCAGCAGGCGTCCCACGATCTCGATCGGCTCGGAGCGCTCCGCTGGACTGCCAGCCATGGTCTCCTCAGTGAGCACGATCTCCAGGTCGGCTTCGGGCTCCTCTCCGGCTTCGATGACCTGGGGAGCGTATCCCGCGCAGGATACCTGCCAACGCCGTTCGTGGCTGAGGAAGGCGAAGCGTCCCTCCTCGTCGCTGGTCGCCTCCGTGGGCGGACCCTGCTGGAGCAGATGACCGCGCAGGCCGTAGCGATGGACGTGGGGCGGAACGATGCCCCGGAGACGGGCGTGCTCGAGGACCCTTCCTCGGGAGTCGCGCACCGTGCCCGTGACCAACCTGCCCGGCTCGGGCAGCCACAGATCGACCTCGGCTCGCTGAAGACCTCGCGCCGACCACGACATCAGGGCCAGGCTCTCCGAGAAGCCGAAGCGCTCGTCGTAGGCCGAGATCCAGTGTGCGCGGTGCACCGCCTCCAGCTCGAACATCCCCTGATCGTCACACACCGTCGAGAGCGATCCCGCTACACCAGGACCATCGGATATCCAGACGAGGGCACCTTCGGCCGGGGTACCGTCGGGTTGTACGGCCCGCCCCGTCACGGAGAACATCGGCGGCGACGCCGGCCCAACGGTCGGTTGGCGCTCGGGTGCCTGAATCGACCCCTTCGCCATCGGCTGCGCGGAGCGATCCGGCGCAGCCGGCTTCGGTTCCGTGAGATTGGAAGCCACCTGCGTGCCGCGGTGCCCGGGGGAACCGCCGCGTTCCAGGCTGAACCAGATCGCGAAGCCGGCCAGGGCGAGGGCCGTTCCGAGGACGGGCAGGATCAGTCCGCCGCTCGAGGCCGCAACCTTGGGGGAGGGTCCGGGCGTCGTGCGTCCGATCCAGCCGATCAGCACGAGCGACCAGGCCCCACGGTCGCCGCCGTAGCTCTTGTCCAGGCGCTCTCGCAGCTTGGCCAGGCCGCGCCGTGCCCGCGTGCGCACCGTTTCCACAGGAACCCCCAGGTGGGTGGCGATCTCACGGTAGGGGAGCTCTTCGTAGAAGTGCAGGAAGAGGACCGTTCCGTAGGCTTCGGGCAGGTGCTCCAGGGATTCGAGCAAGACCCGCTGCAGCTGCATCTGATCGTGAAAACGACCGACGGCCTGGAGCTGGCTCTCCTCGCTGGCGACTTCCTGCTCGCGCCATCGGCGTCGGGCCTCCGAGCGTGCGCGGTCCTTGGCCAAGCGTCGGACCACGGTGGAGAGCCACGCGCGGGGCGAGAGCTGCCGGGGCGGAGGCTTGGCGACCGCGATCAGCAGCGCGTCCTGGGCCAGGTCGTCGGCGGACCCCGCGTCGTGCACCAGGCTCTTGGCCAGGCGCACGACGAAGTCCCGGTGCTGGAGGCAGAGGTCCCACCAGGGGGTCGGTTCGGAGGGGGTCATGGGGGGCAGGGTCGACCGAAGTCCCCCTCGATCCTACGTGAGAAGGCTCGAGGGGGCTCGCTACCCGGGGAAGGGCCACTCGGGCCTCCGTCGGTTCAACCGTCCGGGCTTTTCTCGAGCAGGCAAACCGCCTGGACGGCGACCCCAGCTCCCCCGGCCAGGGCTCCCAGCCCCTCGAAGGTCTTGCCCTTGACGCTGACCTGTTCGGGGGAGCAGCCGAGCAACTCCGCCATGCTGCCCCGCATCGCCTCGGCGTGGGGGGCGATGCGCGGGCCCTCGGTGGCGATGACCACGTCCAGGTTCGCGAGGGTCCAGCCCCGCTTCTGCACGGATTCGATCGCGTGGCGCACGAAGAGCCGGCTGTCGGCGTCTTTCCAGCGCGGGTCCTTGTCGGGGAAGTGGGTGCCGATGTCCCCCAGGGCCAGGGCGCCCAGCAGAGCGTCGGTCACCGCGTGCAGCACCGCGTCCCCATCGGAGTGGCCCTGCGGGCCGCTCGGGTGGGGCAGCTCGATTCCGCCCAGGCGGCAGGGGCGACCTGTCACGAGGCGGTGGACGTCGAAGCCCAGTCCGATGCGTTGAGCCATCTCAGCCTGCTCCTTTCGGGTCCTGGAGGGACAGCCAGGCCCGGGCCCAGTCCAGGTCGCGCGGTCCCGTGATCTTGCCGCCCGAGGCGTCTCCCTCGACGAGTTTCACCGGACCTCGGTAGCGTTCCCACAGGGCCGCGTCGTCGGTCGGACGGAACTCGTCCCGCCTGGCTCGTTCCAGGAGACGCACGAACTCCGCTCGCCGGAAGGCCTGGGGCGTCTGGGCGGCCCACAGGGCGGAGCGATCGACGGTGCGGTCGGCGAGCTCGCCGCAGGCCGAGTGCTTGAGCGTATCGGTGACCGGGACGGCGAGCAGGGCCGCGCCGTGGAGTGCGGCCTGTTCCAGCACCTGCTCGAGCTGATCGCGCCGGAGGAAGGGACGTGCTCCGTCGTGGATGGCGACCAGGTCGATGCTCTCGGAAACGGCCTCGACGCCGATGCGGACCGAGTCCGTGCGCTCCTCCCCGCCCGGCAGCACGGCCCTCAGCTTCCGGTGGCCTTCCCGTCCGCGCAGGAGAGCTTCGACCGCGTCCCGGTCCTGGGCATGCACCACGAGAATCAGCTCCTCGATGCACGGCGAAGCGAGAAAGGCCCTCAGGGCGTGCTCGAGCAGCGTGCGTTCGCCCAGGGGAACGAGGGGCTTGCGGCGACCGTGGGGGTCGGCGAAGCGGATGGAACGACCCCCTGCCACCACGACGGCCGCGCAGCGTCCCGGGCCCTGGCCGCCAACTTGAGTCTCGGACATGCTGGCGGGCTACCGTACCATCCGGACGTGCTGCCCGACGACCTCGTGCCGAAGCGCAAGCCCTGGCCCGTCGTCCTGGGAATCGACCCCGGGACCCACAACATGGGCTACGGGGCGCTCGTCCTGGCTCCCCCCGGGGTCAGGTTCCTCGCCTGCGGTGTCCTGCGGGCCGCGGCCAGGGCGGGCGTGGCCCAGCGACTCGGCACGATCGCCGCGGAGCTCGATCAGGTGCTGCGCCAGCTCCGGCCGGATGCGCTCGCCCTGGAGCGCGCCTACTACGCCCGCAACGTTCAGAGCACCCTGCGACTGGGGGAAGCGCGCGGCGTGGTGCTGTCCGCCGCCGCCCGCCAGGGGATCGAGGTGTTCGAGTACGCGCCTTCCGAGGCCAAGAAGGCCGTGGTGGGGGACGGGGGCGCGACCAAGGAGCGCGTGGCTCGCATGCTGGAGACCCACCTGGGGCAAGAGCTCGATCTCTCCAGCGACGCGACCGATGCCCTGGCCCTGGCCCTGGCCCACTGTCACCGCCAGGGAGTCCGGGAGCTCCTGGCCAAGGCTCGCCCAGGCTCCGGCCAGGGCAGCTAGGCGCCGCCCCCTCCCATTCCGCACGGGAGTCCGAGACGATGCTTGCTGTTGCGGTTGCGCCAACCTCCAATGGGTCCACACCTCGCGTACGACACCCCGAATGGCCTCACCTGCACGATCGAAAGCTGACGAGAACCTCGAGAAGGAGGATCGCTCGGACCTCCTGTCAGCCGTCCACGCCGGCCTGGCGGAGGTCTTGCCCGGGATCGAGATCCTGGACCGGGAGCTCGAGTTCGACGGCGGGGCCCGGGTCGATCTGGCGGGGGTGGATTCCGGCGGGGCTCTGGTCGTGGTGGTCGTCGTCCAAGGGGAATCCGGCGCCTCCGCCCTCGCGATCCTGGACGCCCTGGCCTACGCCCAGGCCAACGTCGGGCTCATCGGACGCCACCTGGACACCCAGGCGATCCATTCCGAAATGGACCCGCGCATGATCGTCATCATGCCCGCCCTGGACGAAGGGCTCCTGGTGCGTCTATCGCCCCTGTTCGGAGCCGGGGTCGAAGTCTTCGGCGTGCGCAGCGTGCGCAGCTCCCGCGGGGAGCGTTCCTACCTTGTGCCCCTCGGCGGGGTGGCCCAGGGGGGCCAGGAGGCACGCGCCTTCCCCGAGCAGGTCTTCGTGGAGACCCTCGCGGAACCTCTGCGCGAGGTGGGGGGCACCCTGGCCCGTCGCATGGCGCAGCTGGACGACGAGCTCGAGGTGCACTCGACCAAGAGCTCGCTCGTCTGGAGCTTCCACGGAGACGTCCTGGCCCGGGCCGAGCGCATCGGAGATCGCCTGCAGGCCAGCGTCGCTCCTCACCACGATCCGACTCCCCTGGGCGAGGTCTCGGACGTGGATCGATTCGTCGAGCGTGCCCTCTCCCGGCTCGTGACCCACATCGAGCCGGTCCCCGAGCGACGCTCCGATCGCCCTCCGATCCACGGCACCGAAAGCCCCCTCGAGGTTCTGACGGCCGAGGAGATCGAGGCCTTCCGCGGCTGAGAGCCCCCCTTCCCGGGGCCACAGGAGGGGGGCGGCGCAATTCTTGGCGGGTGTTGCTTGGCTCCCGAGCCCGGCTGTTGCAGCCTGAATCCCCTCGAGAAAGAGCAGACGCCCCCCCGACTGTGCGGCGAAGGAACCTTCGGGTCATCGACCCGTCCGGGTCATCACGCGAACGCTTCCTTCGCAGGACGCCGCGACATGAACTGGACCCAGGCACGCAAGAACCTGTTGGATCTGGCGAAGGGGCGGCGACCGGGGATCTCCGGTCCGAGCGAGATTCGCGGGAGCCCGCCCGGGGAGCCGTCTCGCTCCGAGGAGGGACCGCCCCGGGCCCTCTCGGTGTGTGTGGCCAGCGGCAAGGGCGGCAC
>JAUIEE010000473.1 GCA_030428965.1 bacterium
CGACTCCACTTCAGGCGTAGCTCCTCGCACTCCCGCTCCAGGGCGGCGATGCGCTCCTCGTCCGTCGGTTCGTCGGTAGACTCGGCGGATTCCGTGGACGCTTCGTCCAGCGCCTCTTGTTCCACGACCTCGGGGTCTTCGGTGTCCGTGTCTCTGTTCGTCTTGGGAGTCATGGTCGAATGGGATCAGCTGAAGTAGTCGACGATCTTCTCGAAGAACGAGCGCGAGCCCGATTTCTCTTCTTCGATCTCTCCAAACTCGGTCAAGATTTCCTTCTGCCTGTCGGTCAGCTTGCGCGGCGTTTCAACGAACACGCGCAGCAACAGGTCGCCCTGGCCGCGGCCTTCGAGGACCGGTAGTCCTTGCCCGCGCAAGCGGAACACCTTCCCGCTCTGCGTGCCGGCCGGGATGCTCATCTCGACCCGGCCGCGGATGGTGGGGACCTCGACCCGATCTCCCAGGGCCAGCTGCGGGAACGAGCACGGAATCTCGGTCATGAGGTCCGGGCCGCTGCGCTGGAAGACCTTGTGCTCCTTCTCCCTGACGATGACGTACAGGTCGCCACGGGGCGCTCCCGCTTCGCCCGCATCCCCGGCGGAGGGGACGCGAATGCGCATGCCCTCCTCGACCCCGGCGGGGACCTGGATCGACACGTCGGACTTGGAGGACGTTCGGCCGGCACCTCGGCAGTCCTCGCAGGGAGACTCGATGCGCTTGCCCGTGCCTCGGCAGTGCGGGCAGGTCGTCGCCATCGTGAAGAACCCCTGGCTGCGGTGAACCTGCCCGCGCCCTCCACAGCTCGAACAGGCAACCGGGGACGTTCCCGGCTTGGCGCCGTTGCCGCCGCAGGTGCCGCACAGATCTTGCCGCTTGATCGAGACGACCTTGTCGACGCCCTTGTCGATCTCCTCGAGGGTCAGGTCGAGGACGATCTTCAGGTCGCGACCGGGACGCGGTCCGCTTCTCTGTCGTCGTCCGCCGCCGAACAGGTCGCCGAAGATGCCTCCGCCTCCGCCGCCACCGAACACGTCCCCAAAGGCTTCGAAGATGTCCTCGATGTTGGTGAAGCGAGCGCCCTGGGGTCCCCCTCCCTGGGAGAAGGCCGCGTGCCCGAACCGGTCGTAGCGAGCCCGCTTGTCGGAGTCGCTCAGGACGTCGTAGGCCTCGGCGGCCTCCTTGAACTTCTCCTCCGCGGCCTCCTTGTCGTCCGCGTTTCGATCCGGGTGATACTTCATGGCGAGCTTGCGGTAAGCGCGCTTGATCTCGTCATCGGAGGCGGTCTTGTCGACTCCGAGGATCTCGTAGTAGTCACGCTTGTCGCTCATGGGCTCGCTCATCGGGGATGGGGGACTAGCAAGGCGGCGGGATCCTCGGGGATCCCGCCGCCTTGGATCGGATGATCTCGGGCAGGGTCGCTCAGACCAAGCTGCCCTTCACGGCTTCCTTCTCGTCCTTCAGATCCGTGATCATGGAGTCGGTCGTCAGGAGCAACCCCGCGATCGAGGCGGCGTTCTGGAGGGCCGAGCGGACCACCTTGGCCGGATCGACGATGCCCGCCTTGAACATGTCCTGGTAGGTGTGGGACAGGGCGTTGAAGCCGAAGGTCTTGCCCTTCTCACGAACGTTCTCGATCACCACCGAGCCGTTCTCGCCTGCATTCGAGGCGATCTGGCGCAGGGGATATTCGAGGGCCTTCTTGATGATGAGCTTCCCGAAGCGCTCGTCTCCGCGGGTCTTGACCGCTTCGACCGCATCGGTTGCGTTCATGAGTGCGATACCGCCACCGGGGACGATGCCTTCTTCGATGGCAGCGCGGGTCGAGTTGAGGGCGTCCTCGATCAAGTCCTTCTTGGCCTTCATCTCTGCTTCGGTGTCGGCGCCGACCTTGATCACGGCGACCCCGCCGGTCAGCTTGGCCAGACGCTCTTCGAGCTTCTCCTTGTCGTAGTCGGAGCTCGACTTCTCGATCTGCGTACGGATCTGCTTGACTCGATCGTTGACCGCTTTCTTGGCACCAGCGCCCGAGATGATCGTGGTCGAGTCCTTGTCGATGACGACGCGCTTGGCGCGACCCAGCTGGGAGAGGGTGATGTTCTCCAGGCTGAGGCCGAGCTCTTCGGAGACCCCGATGCCGCCCGTGAGGGTGGCGATGTCGCCGAGGTAGGCCTTGCGGCGCTCGCCGAACCCTGGAGCCTTGACCGCGCAGATGTTGAGGATGCCGCGCAGCTTGTTGATGACGAGCGTGGCCAGGGCCTCACCCTCGATGTCCTCGGCGATGATCAGCAGGGGCTTGCCCGTTTGAGCTGTCTGCTCGAGGATCGGGATCAGGTCGCGGGCGCTCGAGATCTTCTTCTCGTGGATGAGGATGTAGGCGTCCTCGAGCTCGGCGGTGAGCTTGGTGGGGTTGGTCGCGAAGTAGGGTGACAGGTAGCCCTTGTCGAACTCCATTCCCTCGACCACCTCGAGCTCGATCTCACGGCCCGAGCCTTCCTCGACCGTGATCGACCCCTCGTCTCCGACGCGCTCGAAGGCCTCGGCGATGCGGTCGCCGATGCCGGAGTCGTTGTTGGCGGAGATGGAGGCCACGTTGGCCTTCTCGTCGCGGCTCTTCACCTTGCGGGACTGGGCGGCGATGGCCTCGACGGCCGCACCGACCGCCTTGTCGATCCCGTTCCGGATCGAGACCGGGTTGACGCCGGTGGCGAGGTACTTGAGGCCTTCCTCGAAGATCGCGGACGCCAGGACCGTCGCGGTGGTCGTGCCGTCACCGGCGACGTCGTTGGTCTTCTTGGCCACTTCGAGGACGAGCTTGGCGCCCATGTTCTCGAAGGGGTCCTCCAGGTCGATTTCCTTGGCGACGGACACGCCGTCCTTGGTCACCGACGGAGCTCCGAAGGACTTCTGCAGGATGACGTTGCGCCCACCGGGGCCCAGGGTCACCTGGACGGTCTTCGCGAGCTTGGCGATGCCGTCGCGGGTCTTACGACGCGCGTCGTCGTCGAACATGATTTGCTTGGCCATGACTGTGCGTTTTCCTTTGGTTTGTTCTTTGGGGGGTGAGGTTGGGTGTTGTGCGTGGGGAGGGGCCTAGAAGCCCATTCCTCCTCCCATGCCGCCCATGCCGCCCATGCCGCCCATGCCGCCCATGCCGCCCATGCCGCCCATGTCACCCATGCCGCCCATCTCGTCCATGCCTTCGGGGCCGGTGGGAGCCTTGGCGGGCTCGGGCTTGTTGGCGATCAGGGCGTCGGTGGACAGGAGCAGCTGGGCCACGGAAACCGCGTTCAAGAGGGCGGCTTTCGTCACCTTGGCCGGGTCGACGATTCCGGCCTTGAGCATGTCGCAGTACTCACCCTTGAGGCTGTCGAAGCCGGCGTTCTTGTTCTTGTCGCCCAGGGCTCGGTAGGCCACGACTTCACCGTCGAAGCCCGCGTTGTTGGCGATGGCCTTGGCCGGACCGGCCAGGGCCTTGTGCAGGATGTCGACGCCCATGTTGAAGTCGTCGTCGTCCTTCTTCTTGACCTTCAGCGCGGCCTCGCGTGCCCGCAGGAGGGCGAAGCCACCACCCGGAAGGATGCCTTCCTCGATGGCGGCACGCGTCGCGTGCAGGGCATCCTCGATCAGGGCCTTGCGCTCCTTGACCTCGGTCTCGGTGGCGCCGCCGACGTTCAGCTGGGCGATGCCGCCGGTCAGCTTGGCGAGGCGCTCCTGCAGCTTCTCGCGATCGTAGTCGGAGGTCGTGTTCGCGATCTCGGAGCGGATC
>JAUIEE010000474.1 GCA_030428965.1 bacterium
GACGAGACCAAGAGGGCGACCAGCGGAAGGTGCGCGCGCCGCTTGGCCTTGAGACCGGTGAAGAGCACTCCGCCGAGAAGAGCGACGGTCAGCGAGAGGAAGAGGAGAAAGCCGAAGGTCGTGCTCATCCGTTCACGAACAGGCCGTCCATCTCGCCTGCGGGCTCGCGGCTCATGAGCTCGACCACCGCCTGACGCGGGCCCTTGCCCTCGAAAAGCACCGCGTGAACCTGCTCGGCGATCGGCATGCGGATCCCGCGCGCCTCGGATTCGGGACCGAAGAGGGCCTTGGTCGTCCAGACGCCCTCCGCCACCATCTCCATCTCCTGCAGGACCTGCTCGAGCGTCTTGCCCCTCCCGATCTCCTGGCCGACATGCCGGTTGCGGGAGTGCTGGGAGTAACAGGTCGTCGCCAGATCGCCAATACCCGCCAGCCCGAAGAAGGTGTCGGGACGCGCGCCGTGGGACTGACCGAAGCGCGCCATCTCGACGATTCCCCGGGTCACGAGGGCGGCCTTGGCGTTGTCCCCCAGCTCGAGCCCGTCGGCGATGCCGGCGGCGATCGCGATCACGTTCTTGAGGGCGCCGGCGAGCTCGGCCCCGCGCGCGTCCCGATGGGTGTAGACACGCAGGGTGTCGGCGTTGAGCACGGATTGGATGGCGCGCGCCAGCTCCTCGTTCTCGCTGGCGCAGACGATCGAAGCGGGCAGTCCGCGGGCCACCTCCTCGGCGTGGGTGGGTCCGGTGAGCACGGCGATGGAGCGGTCGCCGAGCACCGCGGCCAGGATCTGACTCGGAGTCTGGAAGGTCTCGATCTCGATGCCCTTGGTCGCCGTGGCCAGGGGCACGCCCCCGGGCAGCGCATCCTCGAAGGTCTCGGCCACGGCACGCAGGAACTGCGTCGGCACGACCGAAAGGGCCAGATCCGCGCGCTTGGCCGCGGCGAACGGATCCGCCGAGAGCTCCAATCCGTCGGGCAGCTTGACGCCCGGCAGGTAGCGGCGGTTCTCGCGCTGTTCCTGGAGAGCCTTGATCTGTTCGGGAAAGGCGCTCCAGAGGCAGGTCTCGACGCCGTTCTTCGCAAGCCGGATGGCCAGGGCCGTGCCCCATCCACCGTCTCCGATCACCAGGACCCTCTTGATCTCCTTCATGCTTCCTGCCCCTCGGCTTGGGCTCTAGTGGCTCTTCTTCTGGCCGATGCGGCTCTCCGTTCCCGCCAGCATGCGGCTGATGTTGGCGCGATGGCGGACCAGGATCAGGAGCGCCAGGAGGGCCGTGCCCAGGACGACCTCCATACCATAGTCTCGTTGCCCGCTACGCCACCACGCCAGCACGGGAAAGGCGAGGCCCATCAGGATCGAGGCCAGACCCACGTAGCGCGTCACGGCGGTCGTCAGGAGCCAGACCACTCCCCCGCCCAGGAAGATGACCGGGTCGATGCCGACGATCCCGCCGCAACCGGTGGCCACGGCCTTGCCTCCCTTGAAGCGCAGGTACAGCGGCCAGACGTGCCCCAGAACGGCCCCGCCGGCGCACAGGGTCGCCAGCAGCGCTTCCCGTTCGGGAACGTCCGCGACCCAGGGGCCGATCCAGGCGCTGCTCACCCACCCCTTGCCGAAGTCGCAGGCGAAGGCCAGGAGGGCCCAGGGCCGGCCGAGGGCCCGGCCGACGTTCGTGGCTCCGATATTGCCGCTGCCCGACTTGCGGATGTCGACGCCCCGCAGGAAACCGAACAGCAACCCGAACGGCACCGAACCCAGGAGGTAGGCGGCCAGGATGCCCAGGAGCTCGGTGCCCCCGAGGGAAAGCGGAAAGAAGCCGGACATACAGCGGGGGTCACCCTCGCCCCCCGAGCGAGGGGCAGAGCCTAGCTTCTGGGGGGGGCCGCTGTCGCCCCGGCTCCCGGGCTCCCCTCTCGCAGCGCAACCCTCCGAACGCAAACCGATCCCCCTGGGTGGGTGGGGGCTTGGGATGGTGGGGAGACGGGGGAGGGTGGGCTGCCTACACTCTGCGTCCCTTGGCCAAGCGAACGATCGGAATCGACACCGGCGGCACCTTTACCGACCTGGTGCTCGTCGAGGGGGACGAGGTCAGGGTCGCCAAGGTGCCCTCGACGCCACGGAATCCGGCCCTGGCCGTGCTCGCGGGGCTCGAAGCCCTGGGAGAGGTGGCCGAGGGCGACCACGTGATCCACGGAACGACCGTGGCCCTCAACGCCCTGTTGACCGGAAAGGTCGGCAAGGTCGCCCTCGTCACGGGCAAGGGCTTTCGGGACCTGATCGAGATCGGACGACAGGAACGGCCCGCGATCTACGACCTGCACCCCACCAAGCCTGCGCCCCTCGTTCCCCGCAGCCTGCGCTTCGAGGTCGAGCAGCGCACCTGGCCGGATCCCGAGGGCAAGGGCTTCGTCGAAGTGGCCGGCCCTACCGCCGCGCAGCTGGCCGAGCTCCGGCAACGCGTGGCCAAGCGCAAGCCCCAGAGCCTGGCCATCTGCCTGTTGCACTCCTGGGCCGACCCCAAGTCCGAGCGCAACGTTGCCTCGGCCCTCGAATCCCTCGATCTGCCGATCACCTGCTCGGCCGCGGTCCTGCCTCAGCACCGCGAGGTCGAGCGCTTCTCGACCGCCATCGTCAACGCGGCCCTGGTTCCCCTCATGCGGGACTACCTGGGCCCGCTCGAAGAACGTGTCTCGCCCGCGCGCCTGTCCATCCTCCAGTCCAACGGCGGCACGCTGCGCTCGCGGGACGCGGCCGAGGAGCCGGTGCGCGTCCTGCTCTCCGGCCCGGCCGGCGGGGTCGTCGGAGCTTCCCGGGCCGCGGCGGAGGCCGGACTGGGGGACTTCTGCGCCCTCGACATGGGTGGGACCAGTACGGACGTCGCCTTTGCCCGCGCAGCTCGGGAAGAGCCCCAGGCCACTCGTGCACTCGAGCCCGTGCACGTGGCCGGCCATCCCATCGGCGTTCCCACCCTCGACATCCATACCATCGGCTGCGGCGGCGGATCGCTCGTGTCGGTGGACGCCGGAGGCATCCTGCACGTCGGCCCCGCCAGCGCGGGAGCCGATCCGGGGCCGGCCTGCTACGGCAAGAGCGACCGGGTGACCGTGACCGATGCCCATGTCCTCCTGGGGCACATCGCCGAGGGTCCCTTCCTCTCGGGAGGCCTGGCCCTCGATACCGAACAGGTGCGCCGTTCCTTCGAGGAGCTCGGCCGGAAGCTCTCCAGCACGGCCACGGACGTCGCCCAGGGTGTGCTCGAGGTCGCCCGGGCTTCGATGCGCCGGGCCATCGGCGTAATGACGATGCAGCGTGGGCACGATCCGCGCGGACTCTACCTGGTCGCCTTCGGAGGCGCCGGTGGTCTCCAGGCCGCGGCCCTGGCCCAGAGCCTCGGCCTGCGGGGGGCGCTGGTGCCCGGCCATCCGGGAGCTCTCTCCGCCCGGGGCATGAGCGTGGCCGAGCCGATCCGGGATCGAGCGCGCACCGTGCTGGCGCCCCTGGACGCGCTGGGCGAAGAAGAGCTGCGTCGAAGCCTCGACGCCCTGGGGGAAGAGGGTCGCGCGGAGCTCGTGGCCGACGGGTTTCGCGCGGACAGGGTGCACCTGGACGAGGGCTACGACCTGCGTTACCGGGGCCAGTCCTACGAGATCTTCGTCCCCCACGGGGCGGATCCGGCGGAGAGCTTCCACCGGGCCCACGAACACCTGTACGGGTACCGGCTCGCAGATCGCGCGATCGAAGTCGTTTGCCTGCGGGTTC
>JAUIEE010000475.1 GCA_030428965.1 bacterium
ACGTGAACCCGGATATGACCCACTTTGGCGCGATCGTGCCGTGTGGAATCGGGGACAGGCCGGTGACCTCGCTGGCGATGCTGCTGGGGGAAGCACCGGGGATGGACGAGGTGGCGGAGCGCATCGCTGCCCGGGGCGGCGTCCCTCCCTCCAGCCTGAAACGCCAGCTCGAGCTGGCCCGCCTCGAGGAAGACGGCTCGGTCCCGCCCGCCTCCGACATGGTGCGCAACATCACCAGCGACCTGGAGTCCCTCAACGGCTGGCTGCGCGAGCTCGCCAAGGAAGCCGAGGACGAGGATTCCACCACGTTCAACCTGGCCGACGGCTACGTGGACGAGCAGGAGAAGACCCTGTGGATGATGCGGGCCTTCATGGATGCCTGAGATCGCAGGTCTCCCCCCCGTGGCTCCCGGCGGGCTAGGGGGGATTCCCCCTTTTGGGCAGGGGGACGGGCGTCCCACGTGCTAGAAAGGCTCTTGAGAATGAATCTCATCTTGAAGCGCCTTTGACCTTGCTCAGTGATCTCTCCCCCGGCGAGCGTGCCCGCCTCGTGCAGCTGCGCGGCGAACGTGCCTTTCGACGCCGTCTCATGGAGCTGGGCTTTCTGCCCGGCGCGACCCTGCGTCTGGTCCGGCGCGCAGGGGTGGGGCAGCTGATCGAGGTCGAGCTGCGGCGGTCCCACGTCAGCCTTCGGCTGTCCGAGGCCCGAGGGATCCACGTGGAGCCCTGCCGATGAGCCCGGCCGCGATGCGCACGAGGCCGAAGGTGCTCCTGGCCGGCAACCCGAACACGGGCAAGACCACGCTCTTCAACCGTCTGACGGGGGCGGAGCTACGCGTCGGGAACTACCCCGGCGTCACCGTGGAGTGCATCACCCGGGAGCTCGTGCTCGATGGAGGAGTCTCGGTCGAGCTGACCGACCTGCCGGGGGCCTACAGCCTCTCGGCCCGCAGTGCCGAGGAGCAGATCGCCCTGCAAGCGCTGTGCGGTCTGGATCCGTATCCCAAGCCCGAGCTGGCCGTGCTCGTCATCGATGCAACCCAGCTGGCCAGGAACCTCTACTTCACGCTGCAGGTGATCGAGGCCGGCGTTCCGGTCGTCTGTGCCCTGAACATGCAGGACGAGCTTGCCTCACGGGGCGTCGAGGTCGACCGTGAGCGGCTCGAGCAGCGACTGGGGGTTCCAGTCGTCGCCGTATCCGCCAAGCACGGGCAGGGACTTGCCGAGCTGGGGCGGGCCGTGGCCAAGGTCCTGGAGAAACCCTCCCTCGGCCAGCCTGGACCGCGCTGGAGACCGGAGGAGGTCGAGCTGCGCGCCGATGTCGAAGCCGTCGGGCAAGCCCTGCCGGCCGAATGGACCTCGCAGGGGGCCGCGCGCACCGAGGCCCTGGCCCTGTGGGCCTTGCTCTCGATCGACGAGCAGGACGAGCTGGGAGGAATCGACCCCGAGTTGCGCCGGACGGTGATGGAGCGCCGCCGGATGGCGCAGGAGGCGGGCCGGGATCTGGATCAGGCCGTCGTCGCGGGGCGCTATGGCTGGATCGACCGACACGCCCCCGAGTTCCTCGAGGAACAGCCGGAACGCCGCAGCTGGAGCGAGAGAGTCGACGCGCTCATCCTGCATCCGCTGGCGGGCTTCTTCCTGTTCCTCTTGACCATGGGCGTGGTCTTCCAGTTCCTCTTCAGCTGGTCCGATCCTCTCATCGGGGGAATCGAATCGCTGTTCGCGTGGATCGCCGAGGGCATCGAGGCCCTGCTGCCCGCCGGTCTCTTTCGGGATTTCCTCGTCGAAGGAATCGTAGGCGGAGTGGGGAGCGTCGTGGTCTTCCTGCCCCAGATCCTGCTCTTGTTCCTGTTTCTCGGGCTGATGGAAGACTCGGGCTACATGGCGCGGGTCGCCTTCCTGATGGACCGCATCATGAAGGCCTTGGGGCTGCACGGGCGGGCCTTCGTTCCTCTGATGAGCGGGTTCGCCTGCGCGATCCCGGCCATGATGGGCACGCGCACCATCGAGCGAAAGCGCGATCGCTTCCTGACGATGATGGTCATTCCCCTGATGACCTGCGCGGCGCGCCTGCCCGTCTACTCCCTGATCATCGCGGCTCTGTTTCCTCCCGGCGAGATCTGGGGCTTCGTTCCCGTGCAAGGCCTGTTGATGGTCGGCATGTACGTCTTCGGAACGGTGATTGCCCTGGTGTGCGCCGCCGTGCTCGGAAGGACGTTGTTTCGCGGTCCTCGTGTGCCGCTGATCCTGGAGTTGCCGCCCTATCGTCTGCCCAAGCTGCGCTACGTGCTGCGCATGATGTGGCAGCGCGCACGCCTGTTCCTGAGCGAGGCCGGCAAGGTCATCTTGGCCTTCAGCGTGCTCCTGTGGATCCTCCTGACCTTTCCCCGCGAGCCGGCCCTGGAGCGTGACTTCGGGGCCGAGAGGAACCAGCTCGCCCTGCAGGAACTCTCCCCGGCGGAGCTGGAAGAGAAGCTCCTGGTGCTGGACGACGCCGAGTCCGGCGAGCGGCTGCGAGCCAGCTACGCGGGCCGGCTAGGGCAGGCCCTCGAGCCTTGGATCGAGCCCTTGGGCTTCGACTGGAAGATCGGCATCGGCCTGATCGGTTCCTTCGCCGCTCGGGAGGTCTTCGTGGCCACGATGGGGGTCGTGTACGGCGTCGGGGGGGAGGTGGACGAGCAGTCCCCCAACCTGCGGGACCGCATCCGCGCCGAGAGCCGCTCCGACGGAAAGCCGACCTACACGCCCTTGGTCGGGCTGTCCCTGATGATCTTCTTCGCGCTGGCCTGCCAGTGCATGAGCACCCTGGCCGTGCTCAAGCGCGAAACGAAGTCCTACCGCTGGCCCGTGTTCCTCTTCGTCTACATGACGGTACTGGCCTGGGTCTCGAGCTTCTTCGTCTACCAGGGCGGCCTGCTCCTGGGTTTCGGATGAGGCGCGCTACTGGGCGACCAGGCGCAGGCGAGCGAGCACGGATTCGAGCCGCCGGCGTTCGACCCGAGGATCGTTGGCGATCGAGCCGAGCGCGCCCATCAGTTCGTTGGCCGTGGGGGCCGCGAAGAGCTTGACGTTCTGCCCTGCGGCCATGAGGCGACCCATGCCCTTGGCCCATTGACGGGCACTCTCCATCAGGGCGTCGGGCTGATCCCCGCGCAGGGCCGCCTGGGCACGCAGGAGCAAGACCCGCGGCTGGACTTCGAGGGCGCACAGCCGGTTGCAGATCTCGACGGCTTCCCGTCCCCGGGCGACGGAGTCGGAGGTCTCGAGGTAGACGCGCCACATGGCACGTAGCTCCATGGCCTGGAAGAACCAGAGCTCCCCAGGGCGCACCTGGGACAGGGACGTGTCCAGGTCTCGCAGCTCCTGCCACCGGGCTTCCATGGCCAGGGCCTGGCCCTGCACCACGGCGGCAGCCTCCGGGTCCAGCCCGTCGGTGGAGGGAGGTGAGCCGGGGTTCCGGGCGAGCTGGCCCTGGAGCAAGGCGAACAGAACGTCCTCGTTCTCGGGATCCTGGAGACGGGCGGACTCGAGCAGACGTACGGCCTCGGGTTCGTTGCCCTGGTAGCGGCGCACGATCGCCGTGGCCAGGGACCTTTCAGCGGGGACCGTCGATGCGGAGGCCACGCCCATGGCCCGGGCGGAGTTGCCGTCCTGGCAGAGGCGCAGGGCGAGGTGAGCCCGGGACAGGGGTTCGATGCTCCCGTAGAGCGGGCTGGCCGGCGGAACCAGCGGATCGACGAAGCGCAGCATCTCGT
>JAUIEE010000016.1 GCA_030428965.1 bacterium
AACCCGGCCATGGTCCCCACGGCGGACCCGGATCTGCGCGGCGGGGACCGGGTCGACCTCTTGTTCGGCCTGAACTGGTACGCCAGCCAGCCCCGCCTGGCCGGCCACCGCCTGGCGGTCGAATTCGGCCTCCCCATCGCCCAGAACCTGGACGGCCCCAGCCTCGAGACGGACTGGATCGCGACCGTGGGCTGGCAGTACTCCCTCTAGCCCCCAGGGCTCCAGCCACCCCAGAAGGCCCTCCGCTCCGGTCGGGGCGGAGGGCCCGTTCCCTTTCCCTGGGGCGGCTCAACTTGCCAACCCCCTTGGCCCGATAGCATTTGAGACTGCGTCTCAATATCATTCAGCCATGAAGACCCAAAGAAGCCTCCAAGACCTGAGCTGCCTGACCCAGGCCACCCTCTTCAACGTCTGCCTGACCGAGTCGGACCTGGACGGTCTGGGCTTTTGGCACGAGCCTCCTTCTCGGGCCTTCACGCGCCATGTCTGGTGCCGTGCGGCCCTGCACCGGGCCTGTCAGAGCAGGCCCGAGGTGGCCGGACAGGTCGGCGATCTGCTCGACCTGCGCTTCGTGGACACGGTCTGCACGGTCCGAGCCCTCGAGCCGGTCGAGATCGCTGAAATCGTCTACCAGTGGCTCGACGCACCCCAGGGAGAGGTCGTGGCGGGCTGGCTGTGGGCCCTCTGCACCGACAACCGGCCCGAGATCAACGCCCTCGGAGCCCGGCTGTGCCACGAGACGGTGAACGTTGCCTGCCGCAGCTTCACCGACCCGAAGCCGTCCTAGGAAGCACGGCTCCCGCTCGCCCTACTCCCACTCGATCGTGGACGGAGGCTTGGAGCTGATGTCCAGCACGACGCGGTTGATCCCGCGCACCTCGTTGATGATGCGGTTGGAGATCTTGGCCAGGAGCTCCTGGGGGAGCAGCACCCAGTCGGCCGTCATGGCGTCTTCGGATTGCACCACGCGGATCGCACAGGCCTCCTCGTAGGTACGAGCATCCCCCATCACCCCGACCGAGCGCACCGGCAGGAGCACGGCGAAGTACTGCCACAGACCTTCGTGCAATCCCTCGGCCTCGATCTCGGACGTCACGATGCGATCGGCCAGCCGCAGCGATTCGAGCCGTTCGGCCGTGAGCTCCCCGAGGCAGCGCACGGCCAGCCCGGGACCAGGAAACGGCTGGCGATCGACCAGCACGTCGGAGAGCCCCAGGTGCCGACCGATGTCCCGCACCTCGTCCTTGAAGAGCTCGCGCAGGGGCTCCACCAGGTCCATCTCCAGGTCTTCGGGCAGCCCACCGACGTTGTGGTGGCTCTTGATGACCGCCGTATTGCCCCCGTGGACGTTGACCGACTCGATCACGTCCGGGTACAGGGTTCCTTGGCCGAGGAAGCGAGCGTTCGTGAAGCGCTTCGCCTCCTCCCGGAACACCTCCACGAATTCGTGCCCGATGACCTTGCGCTTGGCCTCCGGATCGCGAACACCGGCCAGCTTCTCGAGGAACTGGGCCGAGGCGTCCACCACCGTGAGGTCCATGTTCAGGTGCTGGCCGAAGAGGGCCTCGCCGCTCTCGCGCTCGCCCAGGCGCAACAGACCGTTGTCCACGAAGATACAGTGCAGCCGGTCGCCGATCGCCCGGTGCACGATCAGGGCGGCGACCGAGCTGTCGACCCCCCCCGAGAGGCCCAGGACGACCTCACCGTCGTCCCCCACCTGCCCCTGGATCTTCTCGATCTCCCGCTGAACGATCGAGTCGGGGCGCCAGGAGGCCTCCAGCCCACACACTCGCCACACGAAGTTCTGCAGGATCTCGCGACCCCGCACGGTGTGGGTGACCTCGGGGTGGAACTGAACGCCGAAAGCACCGCGCTCTGGATTGCCGATGGCCGCGAAGGGACAGTCGTTCGAGCTGGCGTAGACCTCGAACCCCTCGGGTAGGGCCTCGACCCGGTCCGCGTGGCTCATCCACACCACGGTGCGCCCGGCGACCGCCTCGAAGATGTGCTCGTCCCGGCGCACCTGGACCGAGGTCCGTCCGTACTCGTGCTTGTCCGCCGGAACGACCGTGCCTCCCAGAGCCTGCACCAGCCACTGCAAGCCGTAGCAGATGCCGAGCACGGGGACGCCGAGCTCGAGGATCTCCTCGGTCAGAGACGGCGCGTCGGGGGCATAGACCGATGCCGGCCCCCCCGAGAGGATGATGCCTCCGAGCTCCATCTCCCGGGCGATCTCCAGGGCACGATCCGGGGGAGCGATCTGGGACCAGACGTGTGCTTCGCGCACGCGACGGGCGATCAGCTGGGCGTACTGCGCGCCCATGTCGACGACGAGAATGCCCTTTTGCCCTGCGCTCATTCCTGGAAGTAGTTCGGAGACTCTTTGGTGATGGTCACGTCATGCGGGTGACCCTCCCGCTGCCCGGCCGGCGTCACGCGGCAGAAGCGCGCCTTCTCCCACAGCTCGGGGATCGTCCTGGCACCGCAGTACCCCATTCCCGCCCGCACGCCGCCCACCAGCTGGTAGACGAAGTCGGACAGCTTGCCCTTGAAGGGCACCATGCCCTCGATGCCTTCGGGAACGAGCTTCTGCTTCTCGGTCACGTCGCCCTGGCGGTAGCGCTCCTTGCCGCCTTCCATCATCGCTCCCAGGGAGCCCATGCCGCGCACGGCCTTGAAGGTGCGGCCCTTGTAGAGAATGGTCTCCCCCGGACTCTCGTCCACGCCGGCGAACAGGCTGCCGACCATGACGTTGGAGGCACCGATGGCGAGGGCCTTGGCGATGTCACCGGAGAAGCGGATGCCCCCGTCGGCGATGATGGGCACACCGCTGTTCGAGATGGCCTGGGCGACGGTCTGAATCGCGCTGAACTGGGGAACGCCGACGCCGGCCACGACGCGCGTCGTGCAGATGGAGCCGGGGCCGATGCCCACCTTGACCCCGTCGACCCCCGCCTCCACGAGCGCCTGGGCTGCCCGGGGCGTGGCGACGTTGCCGGCCACGACGTCGACGCTGAACTCCTTCTTGAGTCGCTGGACCGTCTCCAGGACGTTCGTGCTGTGGCCGTGGGCCGTATCGACCACCAGCACGTCGACGTCCGCCGCAACCAGCCCCGCGGCCCGCTCGTAGTCGTGGACCCCCACGGCGGCCCCCACCCGCAGCCGGCCGCGCTCATCGGTCGCCGAGTGCGGGAAGGCCTCGAGCATGTCCAGGTCCTTGACGGTGATCAGGCCGTGCAGGCGGTTGTTGTCGTCGGCGATGATCAGCTTCTCGATCTTGTTCTTGAACAGGAGGTCGCGGGCCTCCTCCAGGGACGTCCCCGGCGGCGCGGTGACCAGACCGCTCGAGGTCATGACCTGGGCCACCGGGGTATCGTCGCTGGTCTGGAAGCGGCAGTCGCGGCGGGTCAGGATGCCCACCACGGTCTCCCCTTCGAGAATCGGCAGGCCCGAGATGTTCTGGCGCGCCATGATCTGGCGGGCTTCGGCCATCGTCGCCGTGGGCTGCAGGGTGACCGGATCCTGGATCACACCGTTGGCCGAGCGCTTCACCTTGTCCACCTGCTCGACCTGGGCGTCGATCCCGAGGTTGCGGTGAATCACGCCCAGCCCTCCTTCGCGGGCCAGGCTGACGGCCAGCTTCCACTCGGTGACCGTGTCCATGGCTGCGGAGACGATCGGAATGTGCAGCGGCACGTTGCGGGAGAATCGGGTGTCGACCTCGACCTCCTTGGGAAGCAGGTCGGAGAGGTCGGGAACCAGGAGGACGTCGTCGAAGGTCAGTCCCTCCAGCAGTTCTGTGGAGTTCGAGCTCATGGGCGCCTGTCGCTGAGGCTGGCGTGTCGTCGGGGGCTGGAGCGAGCTCCGAGGCCGATGGCCCGGGGGGAGGACACAGGTCTGCCCACCTGACGGGGCCCATCGGACCCCTGCAGACCTCTCCGAGCACGCTGTGGGGAGTACGGAGGGCGGGGAGGCTGGCCGTTCTCGAGGCCCGCTGGCCATCCCCTGCCGTTGATCGGGTGAAGATCCAAGTGGCCAAGGGTAGCGACCACCCAAACGGCCTCCAAGGACCCCCCCAGGCACCCGGAAAAAAAAGGGCCCGAAACCACGCCCCGGAGGACGGGAATCGGGCCCAAGAAGGAGGAGATGGCCGGGTTATCGAACGGCGACGGTCAGATCCTGAGCCTTTTTTGAAGTGCTTCGCGCGGAGAGGCTGCGGGGAGCCAAGAAGGCCTTCGGGAATCGGCCCGGTCTGCGTACAACGGGGGTCGGCCTTCAGCCCGAACCGGAAAAGGGTCGATCGTCGTGCTTTGCGCGGGCTCTCCCAGCGTTCGAGGGCCGCCGATTCGCGACACTCCCTCCCCGAGCAGCCGGTGTCCACCGTCAACCTCCCGACCCTCGCCCCGCAGTCTTCCTCCAGGTCCGCCCCCGTGAGGCTCGACACGACCTCCCAACCCGAACCGATCCGCGTCGCCGTCGTCGGTGCGGGCTACATCGCGGACTACCACCTCCAGATCCTCACGAAGACCCCTGGAGTGGAGGTCGTCGCCGTGTGCGACCTGGACCTCGAGCGTGCCCGGAGCGCTCAAAAGACCTTCGGAATCGCCCACGGTGTGGCGCGCCCCCGGGAGCTGGTCGACCTGGGCATCCAGGTCGCCCACGTGCTCGTCCCTCCGGAATACCACGTGGACGTGGCCCGCGACCTCCTGGAACAGGGCATCGGAGTCTTCGTCGAAAAGCCCCTGGCTCTCCAGGGGAGCGCGGCGCGCGAGCTCGTCGAACTGGCCCGGGAGCGCGGACTGCCGCTCGGCGTCAACCACAATGCCCGCTTCCACCCGGCCTTCGCCCAGCTGCTCGAGCGCGTACGCCGGGGAGACATCGGCCGGGTCGAACACGTCCAGGTGACCCTCAGCGTGCCCCTGCGCCAGCTGGACGCCGGAGACTACTCCCACTGGATGTTCCGTCGACCGGCCAACATCGTCTTCGAACAGGCTCCCCACCCGTTCTCCCAGCTGGTCGAGCTCGTCGGCGAGGTGCGGGAGTCCCGCACGACCCTGCTCGGAACCCGGGAGCTGAACCCGGGCCAGATCTTCCACGACCGCTGGCTGTTCTCTGCCCGCGGCTCCAAGGGAGCCACGGTCGAAGCCTACCTCGCCTTCGGTCAGGACTTCACCCGCAGCACCCTCCAGGTGCTCGGCAGCGACGGCTCGGTCGAGGCCGACCTGCACCACAACCACTTCTCCTTCGAGGAGAAGACCCCCTGGCTCGAGTTCTGGAACACCTTCCTGGCCGGCTGGCGCCGGGGACGCGAGCTCAAGCGCAGCGCTCGCAGAGGTGCCTTCTACTGGTTCCGCCAGACCCTGGGACTGGGAGGGCGCGAGGACGCCTTCTACGCCGGCATGCGGGACTCCATCGGCGCCTTCTACGGAGCGCTCCGGGCGGGACAGTCCCTGCCCGTCGACGGGGAGACCGGGGCCCAGGTCCTCGATTGGTGCGAGGCCGCCGTGAAGGAGCTCACCGACCCCGGCGCCCTGGAGACCATCGATCGCGAACCGGGGGACGCCCGCACCGGCGAGGTCTGCGTGATCGGTGGCACGGGCTTCATCGGCAAGCGCACCGTCCAGGGTCTGAGGCAGGCCGGCTTGCCCGTGAGCTGCACCGTGAGGCGCAGGCACACGCTTCCGCCGGAGATTGCCCAGGGTGCCAAGAGCGGCGATGTGCGGCTGTTGAACGCGCGCCTCGAGGATCCCGATTCGCTGCGCGCCGCCATCCGCGGCGCCAAGGTCGTGCTGCACCTGGCCACCGGAGGTGGCGATACCTGGCAAGCGGTCGAGCGCGCCATGATCGGCGGGACCGTCGCCGTGGCCGAGGCCTGCCTGGACGAGGGCGTCGAGCGCCTCGTCTACGTCTCCTCCACGGCGGCCCTCTACATGGGGCCGGACTGCGGTGAAGAGACGCTCAGCGACGCCGGGGGTCCCGATCCCAGACCTGAGAAGCGCCCGCTCTACGCTCGCGGGAAGATCCGCGCCGAAGAGGAGCTGATGCGCCTCCATCGGGAGCGCGGCCTGCGCGTGACCATCGTGCGACCGTCCGTCGTGCTGGGGCCGGGCACGCCGATGCAACACTCTGGACTCGGCCTGTGGGTGCGCGACAATCACTGCGTGGGTTGGGGCCAAGGAGACAGACCGCTTCCGCTCGTCCTCGCGGACGACGTGGCCGACGCTCTGGTGCGCCTGGCGGCCCACGAAGGCAGCGACCTCGACGGCAAGGCCATGAACCTTTCCTCCCGTTCCATGGTCTCGGCCCAGGAGACGGTCGAGTACTTCCGCTCCGCGACCGGCCGGGCCCTCAACTTCCACCCGCGCTCCATGTGGCTCTCCCAGACCATGGAGATCGGCAAGTGGATCGTGAAGAAGGTCGGCGGACGTCGCGACGCGGAGTTCCCCAGCTACCGGGACCTGAAGAGTCGCTCCCTCTACCCTGGCCTCGCCTGCGAGACCGCCAGGAACGTGCTCGGGTGGAAGCCGTGCGACGACCCCGAGGAGCTCCTGGCGCGCACCCTGTCGGAACCGAGCGACCAAGGCTAGTTCCTTTGAGCGCCAGTCAGGAAGGAGAGTGGCCCGAGCGTCCCCTGCGCTTCGCCCTGTGGATCGTCCTCGGAGCCCTGGCCGTCGTCTCACTGTGGCGCCCCGAGCTGATCGGTCAGCGCTTCGCCTTCGATCCCCAGGACGGAATCGAGCTGAAGACCCTGCGGGCCGCCGCACGCAGCGTCGCCGCGCACCTCTGGGCCCCCTTCCTGGCGGTGGCGTTGCTCCTGTTCGTCGGGCGCTCGGCCGAAGGGGAGACCGGGTGGAGCCGGGGCAGGCTGGCCCTGGCCGTCGCCCTGGCCCTCGGAGCCTTCCTCACGCTCACCCAGGTCCTCGCCGACTGGATCGTGGACGATGCCGGCATCACCTTCGCCTACGCCAAGAACTTCGCTGAAGGGCACGGGCTCGTCGTGCGCCCCGACTACCCGGCGGAGGAAGGGTATTCGAACACCTTCTGGCTCTTGATCCTGGCGGGCACCCATGCCGTGGGCATGGACATGGCCGTCGCCGCCAAGGTGCTCTCGGTCGGCCTGGGAGCCGCAGCCCTCGCGCTGGCCCTGGTGGCCTCGGCGCGCCTCCTGGGACCGCGGCTGAACGCCGAGACCTTCGTCCTGTGCGTGTGCCTGCTCTTGGGCGCTCCCTTCATCGTGTGGACCTCCTCCGGTCTCGAGCACAGCCTCCAGGCGCTGCTGTTCCTGCTGGTGGCCACCTCCCCGATGCTGGTCGCGCGCCCGGAGATGCTCGCCGGGGCGGCACTCTCCATCCTGGTGCTCACGCGGCCGGAAGCTCCACTCCCCACGGCCGCGGCCACGTTCGCCTGGCTGGGGATCCTGTTGCGTGACCGGGAAGCGGGCGTCGTGCGCAGGGTGGCCTGGATCGTGGTGCCTCCCCTGTCCGCCTTCGTGGGCCTGTACCTGTTTCGGATGGCCTACTTCTCCGATCCCTTCTCCAACCCCTTCTACGTCAAGGCCCACGGGCTCAAACCGTGGCGCGTCTTCAACCTGCCCGGCTCGGGCTGGCGCTACGTCCTCGACTGGGCATCGAGCTCCGGTGCCCTGGTGCTCGTCCCCACCTTGCTCCTGGGCCTGCGCTGGAAGGGAGCCCCGCGCACGGTGACCCTGGCCCTGGCCGTCTTGATCGGCCAGGCCACCTTCGTCGTCAGCGCCACCGGGGACTGGATGGGGGAATTCCGCTTCGTGGCCCCCTGCCTGCCGCTCCTGGCCATCCTGGTCGCCTACGGCGCCGGCGAGCTCCAGACCCATCTCGGTCGCAGGCAGCGCTGGGTGGCCCTGGCCAGCGCCCTGGTCCTCTCCCTGTACGGGACGATTGCGCTGGTCCACTTCCGAGCCGCCCCGACCACGCCTTTCGAACGGATCGGGCGGATCGGCCTGGAGTTTCGTTCGCTGGCGGAGCGGCTCGGGGTGGAGCGCCCCAGCCTGGGTCACCACGACGCGGGCGGGACGTCCTACACCGCGGAGCTCGACATCGTCGACCTGGCTGGACTGTGCGACCGGAACATCGCGAAGAACGTCGAGAACCCGGCCTTCCTGCGGGACTACCTGCTCGACGAGAAGCGACCGACCTTCTTCTTCGGCGTGACCACCTACTTCGCCGCCCTGTGGAGCCGGTTCCACCAAGACCCGCGCTTCCTGCGAGACTACGTACCGGTCGTCTTCACCGGCAAGGAGCACATGCAGAGCGGGCTGTGCCACGTGCGTCGCGAGCTCGTGAGGGAGGGGCCGGGCCTCGTCGTCGAGCGCGAGGGAGACACGATCCGCCGACTCGTGGTCGAAGCGCCCGGCGGCGCAAACTAGCGGGCGGATTCAGGCCAACCGCTAGTTCAGGTCTTCCTGCGGCCCGTACTGCAGCAGGGAGTCGTTCATCGAGCGCACCTGCATCGCCAGCCATTCCGGCGAGCGGGCCACGTCCGACACCCGCACTTCGTCCACCGATCCGTTCCAGTAGCCCGAGGTTCGATTCGTGCGCTTGCCCAGGTGCAGGGGCACGTTGTTCGAGGCCAGCGGAGAAACGGTGGAGTCCGAGGTCACGTCGTTGCCGTCGAGGAAGATGCGTCCCTCGCTGCCGTCGATGACCGCGGCCAGGTGATGCCAGCTGGAGTCGAGGGCCACCCCCCCGGCGCGCGCGAAGTCTCGCCCACTGCCCAGGAGGGTCACCCGGTCGGCGTTGGGCTGATACACCAGCGCGTAGCCGCCGCCACCGCCGTAGTTCACCTTCTTGCTGAAGAGCTGGGCCACGACGACCTGACCGGGATCGGCGACCTGCACCCAGGCCTCGAGGGTCAAGGGTCCGGTGATGTCGAAGCCCGAGCCGGCGTCGATGTAGTCGTCGGCGCCGTCGAAGACGCGCCCGTCGGCCGAACTGCCTTGCACCGACTGGGTCCCGAAGTTGGTTCCGTCGTTGCCGTTCGACGTCTCGTCCTGGAGTCCCGGCTCGAGGTGCCAGACGGATCGAAAGTTCGCGTCCCAGACCTGCTCGGGCGATTGGCTGTCGGGGGCGCCGGGGTTGTCGTAGTAGATCCAGATCTCGGGTGTGCCGGGGTTCTGCTCCGCGGGCAGAGCCTGCAGCCCGACCCAGACGTAGGAGACGCCCGTCTCGTCCCAGAGCTCAACCGAATGGGGCAGCAGCGTGGCGTGATCCTCGGCGACGAAGCGCAGGTCCTGTCCGTCGTTTTGCACGAGGGAGTAGTCGATGCGCGTCGCATCCAGGACGACCAGCACGGGAAACCCGGGTAGGTCGGAGCCCAGCCCGCTGTTGTCGAGGCCCAGCCGGGTGCGCTTCTGCCAATCGGCGTCCCACCAGATGGGGCCCGGAGGCCCGACCGGGGCGTAGGTCGCCAGGTAGGTCGTCGCCGTTTCGGGAATGACGATGTCGTGGCTCTGCTCTCCGCCGTCGGACCATCCGACGAATTCGTACTCGACGCCGTTGCGGAACTGGGGCGAGGGTGCGGAGATCGTGGCCTGCCCCCCGATGATCGAGTCCAGGAAGAAGGGGGACGGCTGCAAGTCCTGGAACAGCGCCACCTGGAGGCCCGGTGGATCGGTCTCCATGGTGATCGGCACCGTCTCGGGGAAGATCAGGACCGAATCGCTCGCCGTGCTGGCCATGGGGGACTCCTCGTCCCCGAAGGTCACGAACAGGTCGGACATGGAGAGGTATTGAGCCGCGATCCAGGACGGACTGCGGGCCACGTTCGAGACGCGCACTTCGTCCAGGGACCCGAACCAGAAGTCACCTCCGCCGCTGCGGCGTCCGATGCGCAGGGGCTCGGTGCCCACGGCCAGAGGAGAGACACTCGTGTTGCCGGCTCGCTCGACCCCGTCCACGAACATGCGACCGCTGGTGCCGTCGATGACCGCCACGATGTGGTGCCACTGGCTGTCCAGGTCGAGGTTGAGGACGCGGCCGAAGTCCCCTCCCCCGCCGAGCAGGGTGAGCTTGTTCTGGCCGGGGTTGTACTCGAGACCGTAGCCCGCGTTGGCCGCCCAGGTGGTCTTCTTCGACAGGATCCGCGCCGCGCGGTTCAGGTCCGGGTTGGCCACCTGCACCCAGGCCTCGATCGTGGCCTGGCCCAGGAGCTCCAGGCTGGGGCTGGTGGGCACGTCCAGGAAGTCGTCCAGACCGTCGAACGACCAGGCGTTGCCCAGGCGTCCCAGAACCGAGGAGGCTCCGCTCACGGTGGCATGGTTGCCCGCGGCGCTGGAGTCGGTTCCGAAGTCCATGTGCCAGACCGCGGCGTGGTCCAGACCCCAGACCCCGACGGGATCCTGGGCGTCGAGCGCGGCGTTGTTGCCGTAGTACATCCAGATGTGATCGGTGTCCGACAGCGCATCCACCGTCGGTACGCGCACCCAGACCAGGGAGTCCCCCAGGGGATCCCAGGTCTCGATCTCGAAGTCGAGCGGGGTGTTGTCAGCATCCAGGAAGCGCAAATCGGCCCCGCCCGGCAGGGTGCGGCTGTAATCGATGCGCGTGCCGTCGAGGCGAACCAGAACGGGAAAGTCCACCAGGTCTTCGGACTGCCCCGCGTTGCCCAGGCTGAGCTGGCGACGGCGAGCCCAGGCAACGTCCCACCAGCCCTCGCCCCCGGACTCCGAAGCCGTGAGGATCAGCTCGAGATGGGACGGGTACTCGTGATCGGGGGCGTTGAAGCTCCCCGACGCCACCCCGTGGAATTCCTCCAGGTAGTGCTCGTGACAATCGGTCGGGTGGGCTGCATCGCAGTGGTGCAGGATCAACGACCAGGACAGGGCCGAGTCCGGCAACGGCCCCACGCCGGGGACCGATGCCTCGCCCGAGTACAGGATCTCCTCACCGACGCGCCAGGTGATCGCCTGGGGATCCAGAATGGTGGCCACGGGCGGCTGGTTGTCCACGGTGATCACGATCTGATCGGTGGCCGTCAAGAGGCCGGGATCGGTCACCCGGAGTCTCACCGTCACGTTGCCCGATTCGGTGAACGTCACCTGGGGCTGGGCGGCGGTCGAGTCGTCGTAGGCTCCGTCGCCGTCGAGATCCCATTCGTAGGTCAGCACGTCGCCCACGTCCGGGTCGCTCGATCCGAGGGCGTCGAACTGAACCGTCAGGGGGGAGGGACCCAGGGTCTGATCGGCCGCGATCACCGCCGTGGGCGGCTGGTTCCCGACGAAGTACTCGATCGTACGCACGGTCCCCGAGTTGATGTCGACGTAGAACAGGTTGCCCCCCGGACCGATCTTGAGGTCGACCGGTCGCACCTGACTGTCGATGAAGGTCGTGATCGACGACATGTCCGGCAGCCCGTTCTGTCCGGCGAAGACCACCCAGATGCAGCGGCGGCTGTAGTCCGAGAAGAACATCGCGTCCTGGTAGACGAGCGGATAGTTGCCGCCGTTGTAGAAGGCGATGCCGCTGATGGCGGACGCCCCCGAGGTGCAGCCCCCGGCAACAGGATCGCCGTGGATGTACGAGAAGTACGGGTCGACCGCCTCGCCGCTACCGTACAGGGACTCGCACAGGGGCAGGTCGGCGGCGTCGAAACCGTTCTGACGTTCGAAGCCCTCGTAGCACGGCCAGCCGTAGTTCTCGATGACGGCATCGAGGGGATCGGGCAAGCGGTTGATCTCTTCGGCCCTTCCGCGCCCCACGTCCCCGATCCACAGCTCGTCGGTGGTCGGGTGAAAGGTCATGCGGAACGGGTTGCGCAGCCCGTAGGCGATCACGCGATCGTCTTCGCTCCAGGCGCCGCCGTAGAGCGGGTTGTCGGGCAGGGCCTCTCCGTTCACCGGGTTGACGCGCAGCACGCAGCCGTCGAAGGAGAGCGGGTCTCCCTGGGTGCGGATGTCCTGGGAGCGCAGAGCTCCCCCCTCGAGGGGCGGGTCTCCGCAAGGGTTGCCGCGCTGGCCGTAGTCCACGAACGTGAAGCCGGCCCCTTCGCCGCCGCTGACGTACAGCGCGCCGTCCGGTCCGAAGGTGAGCGTTCCGACCGAGTGCGTGACGTACTGAATGCACCAGTCCTCGATCAGGATCTGCTCTCCCCCCACCATGACGTTGCCGTCGGCCTGAACGCGCACCAAGCGTCCGCTGGCCACGCATCCGTCCCCGTTGGGCCCGGGGGGCGTGGGACAGGCATCGTTCCAGGTCGGAGCCGTGCCTCCGATGGGCGCGTCGTAGGTGTAGAGCAGGTACACGTAGGGCGCCGTGGGGAAGGCCGGGTCGAGGGCCATGCCGATCATGCCCCGGTCCCAGTAGTTGTAGGTCTTCTGCCGGAAGTCGGCGAAGACGGTCGGCGTCGGGTCGTTCAGGTCATCGAAGACCTTGATCAGCCCGCTCTTCTCCGAAACGAAGACGCGACCGTCCGGGGAGAACTGGATCGCCGTGGGCTGGGTCAGCCCGCTGAAGACGATCCTTTCCTGAAAGCCCTGGGGAAGCTGGGCCGACGGGACCGACGAAAGGGCCAGGCCTGCGATCAAGCACGCCGACAGAAAGCCTTTCCTCCCACGGAAGAAACGTCCCTGATTTTCGGCCGACGAAAGGGCTCGTGCGGAAACGCGATCGACCCTGCTCATAAGTGTTCTCCTCGAAGCGACGCGATGGTGCACCCGAATCATCCTCGGTTATTCCGGGGGGGTCAAGTTGAGTCGCGAAGTCGGTGGGAACTGCCGCTTCCGGGACCTAGTCTGAGTCCCCCGAGGCCCCCTTCGATGCCCCCTGCCCCCCACCTCCTGCACGTTTTCTCCACCTTCGCGCCTGGGGGCCCCCAGGTGCGAACGGTGCAGCTCATGGAGGGGCTGGGAGCCGGTTGGCGCCACAGCGTGCTCGCCATGGACGGCCACATGGAGGCCCGGGAGCTGGTGCCGGCCAACCTGGACTTCCACCCGCTCGAACCTGCCCCCCGCAGCCCCACCCTGGCCGCCGTTCGACGCCTGCGGGGGCTGATCCGGAGGGAGCGTCCGGATCTGATCCTGACCTACAACTGGGGAGCGATCGAGGCCGTCCTGGCCGCGCGCCTCAGCGGACTCACCGTTCTCCACCACGAAGACGGCTTCTTGCCCGACGAGCTGGACGGCTTCAAGAAGCGCCGCGTCTGGACCCGACGCCTGGTGCTGCGCGGAGCCCACTCGGTGATCGTGCCCTCCAAGAAGCTCGAGGGCATCGCCCTTTCCCTCTGGAGGCTCGGGTCCCGCGTGCACTACATCCCCAACGGCATCCGGGTGGAGCGCTTCTCGGATCGTTCCGAGCGCACCTCCGTGCGCCGCGCCTGGGGCGTGCCTCCCGACGCGTTCGTCGTCGGCAGCTGCGGACACCTGCGCGGGGAGAAGAACCCCGTCCGGCTGGTGCACGCCTTCGGGGCCATGGAGTCCAGGGACGCCCACCTGGTCGTCCTCGGGGACGGACCGGAGCGTCCGGCCGTCCTCGACGCCGCCCGGGAGGCCGGGGTGAACGAGCGCGTGCACCTGCTCGGGCACCAGGAGGACCCCGTCCCCTTCTACTCCGGCATGGACGCCTTCGCCTTGAGCTCGGACACCGAGCAGATGCCGGTCGCCCTGCTGGAGGCCATGGCCGCGGGCCTGCCCGTCGCCAGCACCGACGTGGGCGACGTTCGTGCCATGCTGCCGCCAGACCAGGGGCAGCTGGTCGTCGACCTCCACTCCCCCGCCCCTGCCGGCGCCCTGGCCCGGGCCCTCGACCGCCTGGCCGTGGACGAGCCTCTGCGCGGGGAGCTCGGGCGTGCCAACTTCGAGCGCGTGCTCGCGACCTACTCCTTCGAGTCCATGCTCGCGGCCTACCGCGACCGCTACGCAGCGGCCCTGGGGCTCAAGGTGGCCGGCGCCTGAGGCGGCAGGGAGGGCGCGGGGAGGCGGCATGCCTTCCGACCGCCAGAACCTTCCCGGAACCGCCACGGGACCCGGGTTCCTGGGGAAAGAGTGGGCAAAACCGGGCCCTGGAGGCCCTCGGATCGGGGTTCAGCCCTGGAGTGGCCCTGGCTGAAGACTAGGATCCAGTTCCATCGCTCCCTGAAGGGGCCCCGGAAACGTCCCGGGTCCGGCCCCCTTTCGTAGATCGCCCAGACCGGCCCCATCTCTCGCCAGCGAGTCCCTTCCATGCCCCAAGCCATGATGCCCGCCCTAGAGCCCAGCCTTGTCGAGAAGATCGCCGAGAGAGCCTTCGCCCAGATGGTCCACATGATCTGGGAAGCCAACAACCGCAAGGACAAGCGTGCGGGCGACCCCAAAGTGGGCGGACACCCGGCGGCCTGCGCCAGCTCCCTGCACATCCTGAGCGCCCTGCACCTGGTCGTACGGGAGTACAACGACTACGTCTGCTGCAAGCCGCACGCCTCTCCGATGGACCATGCCCTGCATCATCTCATGGGGGTCTTCGGGGGCGAGGACGGCACCTGGCTGACCGAGGACGAGGCCAAGGCGGCCATGTCGCGCCTGCGCAAGTTCGCCGAGCCGGGCGCCACGCCGGTCTTCCAGAGCTACCACGCCCGCAGCGACCCGGACTCCTTCCACTTCCTCCCCTCGGGCTCGGTGGGCATCCCGCCCGTCGTTTCGGTCTACCTCGCCCTCGCTCACCGCTACATGCGCGACCACGGCAAGGACGTGCCCGAGCACGTGCACTTCTGGTCCCTGATCGGCGACTCCGAGTTCCGCGAAGGCTCGCTGCTCGAGGCCATGCCCGACGCCGCCGAGCGCATGCTGGGCAACGTCACCTGGATCATCGACTACAACCGGCAGAACCTCGACGGCACGCGTATGCCGAACGAGAAAGGTCTGCACTCCCGGGACTGCGATCGGATCCAGCTCACGGCGGAAGCCAACGGCTGGCGTGTCATCCAGGTCCGGCACGGTTCCTGGCGTGAAGAGCTCTTCCAGCGTCCCGGCGGTGAGCACCTGCGGGAGCTGTTCGAGACCGGACTGTCGGACTACGAGTACCAACTCGCCCTCTACCGCCGTGATGCGGAGCTGACCCGCAACCTGGTCAAGCAGCACGCCCCCGAAGCCCATGAGATCCTGGCCAAGCTCAGCGACGACGAGGTCCAGCGCGCCTTCGAGGACGTCGGCGGCCACGACATGGAGCTCATGGTGCGCGCCCTGCGCGCCGCCAAGGAGGAGCCGGAGACGCCCTACCTCGTGATCGTGCACACGATCAAGGGACGGGGAATGGAGTGCTTCGCGGACCCCTCGAACCACTCGGCTCTGCCTTCGAAGAAGGAGGTCGACCAGATCCTCGCCAGGGCCGGACTGACCCCGGAGGACCCCTACGCCCTGTTCGACAAGGGCAGCGCCGAAGGCAAGTACCTGGCGGAACGGGGCGAGTACTTCCGCGAGGGCATCAAGCGGCATCGCAGCCTGCGCAAGGAGAAGCGCGAAGCCGCCCGTCGCGCGGTCGAGCAGGCCGGGGGTCTGCCCGACTCCCTGAACATCGACCTTTCGCTCTATCCGCAGGTCCACACCCAGTGGATGTGGGGCCAGATCGCCGCCAAGCTCGTCCGCATCAGCACCTCCGACGAGGAAGGACCGGCCATGGGCGGCAACAGGAAGCCCTTGACCGAGGACGAAAAGCGCTGGGCCTCGGTGGCCGACTTCGTCTTGACCCTCTCCCCCGACGTCGGCACGAGCACGAACATCGCGCCGATCCTCGACGGTCGCGTCTACGGTCCCGGCGGCAGCCACGAGCACGAGCCCGTGGAGTTCGAAGCCCGCCACCCCGAGCTCATGAGCCAGCAGGACCCCTGGACGCGCCACATCCGCTTCGAGATCGCGGAAGCGAACTGCATGTCGGCGGCCGGCTCCTTCGGCCGGATGGCGCACTACACGGGAAACCCCAGTTTCCCGATCATGACCGTCTACGACTTCTTCATCAAACGGGCCCTCGACCAGCTCTACTACAACCTCTACTGGGGCGCGGAGTTCGTCATCATGGGCACGCCCAGCGGCGTCACCCTGGCACCGGAGGGTGCGCAGCACAGCTGGAAGTCGGACATCCAGATCCCGAACCTGATCACCTGGGAACCGTTCTTCGCCCTGGAGGTGGACTGGATCCTCTCCGACGCCATCAAGCGGCACATGATGGACGAGAACGAAGGCCGGCGAGGCGTCCTGATTCGTGCCGTGACACGCGCCGTTCCCCAGAAACTGCTGCTCGAGAACCTCAGCACCCACGCTGCCAACAAGGTCAACCTGCCCGCCGGCGCGCAGCTCAAGCCTGAGGGGGCAGGAGACGAGTGGGGTCAGGCCGTGGACGAGTCCACCCTGCAAGCCCTCCCGAGTGACCAGATTCACGCCAAGCTGCGCCGCGACGTCCTGGCCGGAGCCTACTACCTGGTCGATTGGCGCGGCTATGCCGGATACGAACCGGGGGACAACGTCGTCCACGTGTTCTCGATGGGGTCGGTCACCACCGAAGCACTCGAGGCCTCCGAGACCCTGCTCGAGCGCGGCATCTTCGCCAACGTCATCGTGATCAGCTCCCCCGAGCTCCTGCTGGGCATCCTGGGTGAGCAATCGGACTACGCGCACCTGCGCGAGGGCCTGGGCATCAACGGCGACCTGCATGCGGTGCAAGGCGCCGGAGACTCGCTGGCCGGCCTGACCAGCCTGGCCGGGCGACGGGTTCCGTGTGTGGCCGTTTGCGACGGCGAGGCGGGCCTGGTGGACAACATCGGGTCGATCGTCGGCGTCAAGCAGATCACCCTGGCCGTGCGCCGCTTCTCCAAGTGCGGTCGCCCCGATCAGGTCTACACCTACCAGGACCTCGACGGGCCGGCCATCGTGGAGGCTTGCGGCAAGGCGCTGGCCACGACCGCCCTCGAATCGCTGCAGGTCTCGAGCAGCCTGCTCGAGAGCCTGGCCGGTCGCGGGGGAGCGTCCCGCACCGACTGGCGCGAGCTGTGGCCCGAGCCCAAGCCCCAGGGCTGAAGACACCTGCAATCGCCATGCAGGACCCGGACCCCTTCGAGCCGTTTCCGGTTCGTTCCTCCGAACGCATCTACGACTCGGTCTGGTGCGGTCTGCGGCGCGACATGATCGACATCGGCAAGGCGAAGCTGCAGGAGTACCACGTCTTCGAGTTGCCCGACGCCGTCTCCGTCGTGCCGGTCCTGCCCGATGGGTCCGTGGTCATGGTGTGGCAGTACCGCTACCCCCATGGCAAGAGTCACTGGGAGGTCCCCACGGGACGCAGCCATCCCGGGGAAGACCCCGTTGCCGCCGCGCACCGGGAGCTGATGGAGGAAACCGGGTACGCGACCCCGCGCCTGGAACGGGTCGCCGGCTTCTACCCGATCAACGGGATCAGCGATCACTTCGCCCACATCTTCATCGCCTGGGACTGCCAGCTCGAGCGAGCCCCCAGTCTTGACGACGCGGAGCGCCTCAGCGTCCACGTAGTCCCCCGGGAAGAGGCGCGCAGGAAACTGCTCGGCGGCCAGTTCGAAGACGCCTTCACGGGGCTCTCCTTGTTCCATTACCTGGCTCGGGCCGGGGGCCCTTCCTAGAAGCGGGCCCTCAGAGCTCGGCCTGGATCCGGCCCAGGCTCTCCTCGAGTCGTTCGAGCGTGGCGTGGGGTAGCTCGACCACCCAGTCCGAGGCCCAGGAGCCGTTCGTGGCGAGGACCCGCCCGGACTCTGCCCGCAGCACGCTCAACTCGATCGGCTCGCCCCCGCCGGTCCCCAGCGACAGGTGCAGGCGGGGGGAGGACCAGGCGGGCTCCCCTGCGACGCGGCCCCGAACCTCGGAGAAGACCGCTGTCGAGAGGATCCGGAGCAGAGCCTGCACGGGAGCCGGGGCCAGCGAGCTCGAACCGGACCCCCAGCGTCCGTCCTCGGCCAGCTCGATGTCGAAGGTCGCGTCGTCTGCTCGACAGCCCACGCTCTGCACACGTCCTGGATCGAGCTCGACCCAGCGCGTGTCGAGCCAGCCCTTCGCGCGGGCGAAGACACGTCGCAAGGCCACGGCCCGGTACACGCTGGCCGATCCTTCCGGCCGGATGTAGGAACCCTCGCGCAGCTCTTCCGGCGCCCCTTGCCACAGGTCGACCAGCTTGCGTCCCCCCGCACCCTCGACCTGAATCCTGACGGCGTCCTCGTCCAGGCCGTAGCTGCCGCGTGCGTCGGGACGCGAGCTCACCAGCTCGCCGGGCCCGACTCCCCCCAAGCGCAGGAGCAGCTCGTCGACGGCATAGGAGCGGGCGGGAAAACCATCGCAGCTGGAGACGAACCAGCCCCCCTCAGCTCGGATCAACTCGACCGGCTCTTCCCCGTCTTCTTCGATCCGAATCCCGCGGGCCAGCTCCGGAAGGTAGTCGGGAAAGAGCGGCCCCCGCGCCGAGTGCGCTTGCCAGGGACGTTGAACGTACAGCTCCGCTCCGAGCAGCACCGCGGCCAGGGCCCCCAGCCAGAGGTTGCGGCGAGCGATCTTCATGACAGCCTGCCCCCCGGAACCCGTAGCATCGCCCCGCGCACGAGGGCCCCCACGACCGCGCCCAGGACCAGGGACGAGGCCGTCGCCGCCAGCATCCACGTCCAGCGTCGCCGGGTGGCGCGACGGCGCGCGGTCTCCTCGAGCCCTGAAATCGTGGCGTCGTCGGACTCCTCCAGGGACAGGGAGAACAGTCCGAGCTCTTCTCGCTCCTGGGCGAGCAGATCGACGATGTTTCGCTCGCGGGCGACCCTCGAACGCAAGGAGACGAGTTCGTCTTCCAGGGCCAGCCAATCGACGATGTTCTCGAAGAACATCTTGTTGCGATCGGTGAAGAACTTGCCATCCCGCGCCCAATCGGCATCGCCGACCACGACCACCTGCGTTTCCCCGAGGAGGCTCGCGACGTCCTCCGAGGTCCGCGCCAGCTCGCGCTCGGGGACCTCGCGTCCCTCGGCCAGGGCCTGCGCGCGCGCTTGCGCGTAGAGCACCTCCTCGTACTCGTCCAGCACGGCCGGAGCCCCTTCGGCGAAGGGAGACTCGTAGGAGCCGTACAGGCTCAAGGCCAGGTTGCGCTCCTGTCCGTCACCGGCCGCCAGGAGGGCCACCCCCCGAGCGTTCAGCTGCTTGGGGTCCAGGCGAAAGGCCTCTTCCGGGGGCAGGATCCAGGACAGCTCGGAGGTCCGCAGGAGCTGGATCGACTCCATCTGCGTGGACGACTCCACCTCCAGGGCGCTGGCCCAGAAGAGGTCGGCCCCGGGAAGGCGCCGTGTCACGGGCAAGGTGTCGTCCAGCCCGCGCTGGTCGACGTGGGGCCAGAACGGATACTGCACCCGCACGCCCTGGCCGCGCAGGCTGCGCCCTCCCGCATCCACGCTCTCCACCGTGGAGATCGTGTTCGAACGCTCCTGGTCCCAGACCAGCCCCTCGGAGAGGCGAATGCCCCAGGCCCGCAGGAGATCGCCGAGCCCGGTGTCGAAGCCGTTCATCGCCCCGCGCGTGAGATCCACCTCGTAGCGGTCGAGCAAGAGGAGCGCCCTCCCCCCGGCCTGCAGGAACTGATCGACCGCGAAGACCACGCGCGGATGCAGCTCGGTGGGGTCGGCGACGATGAGCACGCGCACGTCCTCGGGAATCGACTCCCCGCGCTCCAGGTCCAGCACGTCCTTGCAGTCGTAGCGACGCGCCAGGAGAGCCCGAGCCTCGAGGAACGGGTCCTCGGCCACCCCGCGACCGTCGCCCACCAGGAATCCGATCCCGACCGGCTGGTCCCGCAGGACCCGGCGCAGCTCGGACAGAAAGGCGTACTCGAAGTATTGCGGAAGGACGAACGGCACGACCGCTTCGCGCCCCCGATAGTAGAGCGCCATGCCCAGGAAGATCTCCTGGGTCACCTCGCTCGTCCCCTGCATCGCGCTCAGCTCCACGGACGGAATCCCGAGACGATCGGCTTCGACCCGGGCCTCGGAGGAGCCGTTGGGATCGGCGAACTGCAGGCTCATGCGCCCGGCCGACGCGGAGACCAGCTCATCGAGCTGGTCGATGAGACGGCGCTTGGCGATCTGCACCGAACCGAGCTTGACCTCCCCCGTGAAGTAGACCTTGACGAGCAGGACGTCCTGCAGGGAATCGACCATGCCGAGCCCGATCTCACTGGGCGCGTACAGCTGGTCTTCCGAGAGGTCCACGCGCCAACCGCTGTGCCTGCGGGCCAAGCGGTTGCCCAGGAAGACGATCGAGGCCAGGAGCCCAACGCTGATCCAGGCGTTGCGCACCCAGCTTCGATAGCCGGCTTCACCTCGTCGCATGCTCATGAGCGCCAACGTCGAGCGCCGACGAGCAGCGTGTTCAGGATCAAGGCGGCGAACAGGAACAGCCCGTGGTAGACCACGTCCCGGGCATCGAAGACCCCCCGCGCTCCACTCTCCAGGAAGTGCAGGGCGGGACTGGCGTACCAGGCCGCCTCCGCCAGGGGAGCGGGCAACAGGCGCACGAGGAAGCCCAGGCTCCACAGGCCGATCAGGACCACGCTGGCCAGCAGGAAGGCCACGAGGTCCTCCCGTACGAGGGAGGACGTGAGCAGCCCGACCGAAACGCAGACGGCGGCCAGCATGGTGGCTCCGAAGAGCCCCCCCCACACGGTTCCCCAGTCCAGGGGACCCAGCTGCGAGACGACCCAGGCCAGGGGACCGACGGCCACGGCGGTGAGGAAGACGAGCAGGACCCAGGCCGCCAGGAACTTGCCCAGCACCGCGTCTCGCGTGCGCAGCGGTTGGGTGAGGAGGATCTCGTCGGTGCCGGAGCGGCGCTCCGAGGCCCAGCTCCCCATGGTCAAGGCCGGCGCGAGCAGGCTGTAGAAGAGCGGCAGCCAGGCAAAGGCCGAATCCATGGAAGCCACACGCCCGGCCCAGAACGAGGGCAAGCGCACTTCCCCCACCGGGATTCCGATGAAGAAGAAGACGGCGTGCAGCAAGGACACGAACAGGAACAGCGCCACCCAGAAGACGGCGGAATCGAGGTAGCCGCCCAGCTCGCGGCGCAGGATGGCCAGGGTCGCCCTCACTCGGATTCCCCGTCCCGCGCGGCGGCCTGGCTTTCGGTGTGTCGCAAGAAGATGCGCTCCAGGCTCGGCAGCTCGTGCTTGAGCTCGAACAGGGACCAACCCTGCCTGGCGGCCAGCTCGACCACGGCCAGGGCCGCGTCGTAGCGATCCTCCACCTCCAGGGTGAAGCCCACCCTGCCGCGGTCGTCGCGGCCCCGGGGACGCACCGTCCGCACCTCTGCCAGTCCGCCCAGTGCCGCCTCGATCCCCTCCCCCCCCGACAGGGTCACCTGGAGCGCAGGCCGCTCCGCCTCGCCCAGACTCAGCGGGGTCCCGTCCGCCACCAGACGACCGTTGGCCAGGATGATCACCCGACGACAGACCTCCTGGATCTCGGAGAGCACGTGCGTGGAGAGCAGGACGGTCTTCGAGCGCCCCAGCTCACGAATCCTCATCCGCATGCGGTGAATCTCGGCCGGGTCCAGCCCGCTGGTCGGCTCGTCCAGGATCAACACGGGGGGATCCGCCAGGAGCGCCTGGGCCAGTCCGACCCGTTGGCGATAGCCCTTGGAGAGGTGACCGATGCGCTTTTGCTCCCAACCCCCGAGCCCGCACTCTTCGATCACCTTCTCGATAGCCTGGCGGGGCTGCACGAGATCGGCGCGACGCAGGCGCGCCACGAAGCCGAGGTAGTCGGCCACGCGCATGCGCGGGTACAGGGCCGTGGTCTCCGGCAGGTACCCCACCGAGCGCTTGGTCTCGGGATCCTCCGGATCCACCCGCACCCCGGCGATCTCCACCTCACCGCGATCAGGGTGCAGGAACCCCGTGAGCATCTTCATCGTGGTCGATTTCCCGGCGCCGTTCGGCCCCAGGAACCCGACCACCTCGCCGCGCTCGACGGCGAAGCTCAAGCGATCGACGGCCAGCTGGTCGCCATAGCTCTTGGTGAGGGACTCGACTCGAATCATGGGGGCCCTAGTTCCGTGCCGCAGGCAGGGTACGGACGATTCCCCAGGTTGCCTGGAAGCCCCGTGGCGGATCAAGCCCCGGGGAGAGCGACTACTCCTCCGGGTCGACCTCGAAGCGCTGCAGGAAGTCGTCGATCTTGGCGACGTCGTCCAGCTTCGTGATCAGGAGCTCCATCGCCTCGGCGAAGTGCATGCGGCTCAGGACCCGCCGCAGGGTGTTCACCCGCTTCAGCCTGGTGCTCGAGAAGAGCTTCTCTTCCTTGCGCGTCCCCGACTTGACGAGGTCGATGGCCGGGAAGATGCGCCTGTCCGCCAGCCGACGGGAGAGGACCAGCTCCATGTTGCCGGTGCCCTTGAACTCCTCGAAGATGACCTGGTCCATGCGACTGCCGGTTTCGATCAGCGTCGTGCCCAGGATGGTGAGGGAGCCGGCCGTCTCGGTGTTGCGGGCCGCCCCGAAGAACTGCTTGGGCCGCTCGAGGGCACGGGTGTCCACGCCACCGGACATGGTCTTGCCGCTGTTGCCGTAGACGTTGTTGTAGGCCCGCCCCAGACGTGTGATGGAGTCGAGCAGGAGCACGACGTCTTCCCCCATCTCCACGCGCCTCCGGCAGCGTGCCCAGACGGTCTCCGCCAGGTCCACGTGCCGGCGATGGGTTTCGTCGTTCGTGCTGACGTAGACCTCCCCACCCGTCGAGCGCCTCCACTCGGTGGCCTCTTCGGGACGCTCGTCCACGAGCAACACCATCAGGTGGACCTCCGGATAGGTGGTTTCGATCGCCTTGGCGAACTGCTGCAGCAGGATGGTCTTGCCGGACCGCGGAGGGGCCACGATCAGTCCCCGCTGCCCGCGCCCCACCGGGCAGATCAGGTCGAGCACCTTCAGGGAGACCTCACCGCTCGAGTCCCCCACCTGGTAGTGGAAGTCCGGATCGATGCTCGTGAGGCGCTTGAAGTGCGGCAGGCGACGGGCCTCCTGGGGATCGAGGCCGTCCACCTGGTCGATGCTGGCCAGCTCCCACTTGTGACGGCCCTGGCCGCGTCGCACCGTCCCCTCCACCATCGAGCCCGAGCGCAGGTCGAACTTCTGAACGAAACGTGGAGCGACGTGCGGGTCGTTGCGGTGACCCAGGAAGTGATTCTCCTCGAGCCGCAGGTGACCGTGGTTGCCCTTCTCCACGATCAGCAGGCCCTTCATGACGCTGTTGCCTGCGGGAGGCGCGGGCTTGGGCTTCTGGCCAGGCTCCGAGCCCGCACCTTCGCCGCCCTGGGGCTTCTTGCGACGACGTCCCCGCCGATCCTGCCAGCGGCGGCGCCGTGATCGCTGGGGACGATCGCCGGAGTCCTCCTGGCGCCCACGCCCCTCGCTCGCCTCCCCGTCCGGCTTGGGGGCCGAGTCCCCGCGGGACTCGGATCGTCCATCGGGGTCCTTTCCCTCGGCGGGAGCCTTCTTCGCGGCGGGCCGCCTCCTGCGAGGCTTGCTGGCGCCGTCCTTGGCGCGGGCCCTCTCGCGCTTGGCCCCGGAGTCGACCGCCAGGTCGGGGGCAGAATCGATACCGGCTCCGAAAGCGGAGTCCGATGCAGGCGTAGTCTTCTTGGATGCCAAGTTGGGCGTTCCTTCCTTCGTGGACGTTCTTCGACGCCCGTTGGGAATGTTCAGAACGAGGGGCCCGAATGCTCCCGCCGCTTCGAATCGGAATCCGAGAGCAAGCGCGTCCTGGCCCAGGAGCCCTGAGCACCTCGTGCGGGACAGGATCGAAAACCAACCTGTCCGCGGACCGGATCCCACAACGGCCCGTCGTATCGAGGGCTGTTTCGAGCGGGAAGGCCCAAGGCGCTCAGCGCCGTCGCCTCGGAGCGGGCCGCCAGGATGACCTTAGGAAGGGCTCTTTCCCGGGTTCGGAACCGCCTCG
>JAUIEE010000476.1 GCA_030428965.1 bacterium
GGATACGCCGATCATCGCCCTGGCCATGGACGCGATGGAGGACAAGCGCAAGGTCTGTCTGGAGGCCGGTATGAGTGACTTTCTGGTCAAGCCGGTCCAGTACAAGGAGTTGCAAGCCATGATCCACAAGTGGGGCACTACGCCAGCTGACGAGTTCTCTTCCGAAGCCAACGAGCTCAAGAACCTCCTCGATCCGGAGGTGATCGCGGGGCTGCGTGAGCTGGGTGGTGAGGACGACCCGGAGCTCTTCGGAGAGTTGATCCAGATCTTTCTCGAGGACGCACCGCAGCGCATCGGTGATCTCAACGACGCCGTGCAGTCGGGGGACATGGAAGCCCTCGAGCGCGCGGCTCACACCATGAAGTCGAGTGCCGCCAACCTGGGCGCGATGTCACTCAGCACGCTCTTCCGTCAGATCGAGGCGGCGGGGAAGTCGCGCGACCTGCAATCTGCCCGGCCGCTGGTCGAGAGAGCGGATGCGGAGTTCGTCAAGGTTCGAAAAGCATTGGAGGCGGAGCTCACCTGATCGGTTCCGGATCTTCGAGTGGTCGATAGTCGAGAAACCTTCGAACTCAAGTTCGAAGAGCTGAAGAACACGGGGATGCTGCCCTCGCCCTCAGGCGTGGGTATGCAGATCCTCGTGTTGACTCAGCAAGAAGACTGCTCGATCGAGGAGCTCGCCAAGATCATCCAGACCGATCCCGCCTTGACCGGACGCGTGCTCAAGGTCGCGTCCTCGGTCCTGTACACGGGCAACCACCCCGTGACGGCCGTACGCGACGCCGCCATGCGGCTCGGTCTGCGGACCCTGCGCAGCGTGGCCCTGGGCTTCACCCTGGTGACTGGAAACCGCATCGGCAAGTGCGAGGGTTTCGACTACGACAAGTACTGGACCTGGTCCCTGGCCAATGCCGTGGCCGCCCAGACGATCAGCAGCCGCTACGGCCTCGGGCTTCCGGCCGAAGCCTTCACCTGCGCGCTGCTCTCGCGCATCGGGCGCCTGGCCCTGGCCAGCGTCTACCCCCAGCGCTTCACCGACGTGCTCCACCGTCTGGCGCGGGATCCGGGTGCCAACCTGGGGGACGTGGAGAACGAAGAATTCGGCATCAACCACAAGCACGTGGGCGCCTCGATGATCGAGGACTGGGGACTGCCGCCCAGCTTCGGCGAGGCGATCCTGCTCTTCGACGACAACGTCCCCGCCGTGCTGGTGGACAATCCGGAGGCCTACGACCTGCTGCGCACGCTGCGTCTCTCCGGGACCCTGGCCAAGCTGTTCGTCTCCAATGAGAAGAGCAAGCCCAAGCACTGGCTCGAAGGCAAGCGAGCCTGCGAAGAGCTCGACCTCAACGAAGAGGAGTACGGGCACCTCTTCGAGGAGATCCGCCCGCTCTGGAGCGAGTGGGGGCAACTGCTCGACGTCCCCACGACCGAGGTGCCCAGCTTCGAAGAGCTCGCTGCCCGGGCCAAGGAAGAAGTCAGTCGCGCCACCCGTAGCGCTTCCAGGCGCCCACGTCACAAGGGACCCGAGTCCTCGGTGCTACGTGTGCTCGCCGTGGATGACGATCCGACGACGCTGAGGCTGCTCGAGCGTGTGCTGACGCGCGCCGGTCACCAGGTCGTGACGGCGAAGAACGGCAAGGAGGCCCTCGGTATGGCCCTGCAGACCAACCCCCAGATCGTCATCACCGACTGGATGATGCCCGAGATGGACGGGATCGAGCTCTGCAAGGCTCTGCGACGCTTCGGCTCGGGGCGCAACCTGTACGTGCTGATCCTGACGGCCCAGGAGGACGAGGATCATCTGGTCGAGGCCTTCGAGGCCGGTGCGGACGACTACGTGACCAAGCCGCTCAAGCCGCGCCTGTTGAACGCCCGTATTCGCGGCGGCCAGCGGGTCGTCCAGCTGCAGGAGCAGGTGGAGCGCGACAAGCGTACCCAGCGTGAGCAGGTGACCAAGATGGCGGTGCTCAACCGCAAGCTGCACGCCGCGGCCAAGGCGGACGCCCTGACCGATCTGCCCAACCGTCGCTATGCCATGGAGCGGCTCGAGAAGGAGTGGGCCAACAGCTCGCGCTCGCACTCGCCCTTCTCGGTCATCATGCTCGACGTCGACCACTTCAAGCGCATCAACGATACCTACGGCCACGACGTCGGCGACGTGGTGCTGCAGTCCACGGCCAAGGCGATTACCCGCGCCCTGCGCAGGGGAGACGTCTGCGCGCGCATGGGCGGCGAGGAGTTCCTGGTCATCTGCCCCCAGACCGACGCCGTAGGCGCCCACCAGGTGGCCGAAAGGATCCGGCAAACCGTGGAGGAGAACCAGGTCGCGGTGCGTGACTTCGAGGGCAACGTGACCATGAGCCTGGGGGTGGCCGTACGCGATGCGGGCGTCTCTTCGATCAACGTGCTCCTGCGCGTCTCCGACGAGGCGGTCTACCTGGCCAAGGCCGAGGGACGCAACTGCGTGCGCATGGGGACTTCCCCCGGCGGCAGCTCCCGCAACGCCTCCTAGGGTCGCCCTGGCGCGGCACCGGCCGTGGATCTGGCCGGGGCGGACACTAGACTGCCGCTGCGATGAAGGCTGAACCCTCCCGCGGCTGGATGGCCAAGATCGGCCTTGCCGATCCCCAGGCCCGGGCCTGGGCCATGTACGACTGGGCCAACTCCGGGATGATCACGGTCATCATCACGGCCGTCTTCCCGGCCTACTTCGTGGAGACCGCCGCCTCGGGCCTCGACGTCCAGACGGCCCAGAGCCGCTTCTCCCTGGCGACGACCCTGGCCCTGACCCTGGTCGCGCTCAGTGCGCCCCTCCTGGGCGCTCTGGCGGACGCCCGGGGTTCGAGGAAGCGCTTCCTCCTGGGCTTTGCGCTGGCGGGGGTGGTCGCGACCGCCGCGATGGTCTTCATCGGTCCGGGGGACTGGGAGCTGGCCTTGGTCCTGTTCGCCCTGGCCAACATCGGCGCCGCCGGCAGCATCGTGTTCTACGACGCCTTGCTGCCACACGTCGCGGCCAAGGGAGAGCTCGACCGCCTGTCCACGGCCGGGTTCGCCCTCGGGTACCTGGGGGGGGGCCTGCTCCTGCTCCTGAACGTGCTGTGGATTCTCAACCCCGGCTGGTTCGGATTGCCGTCGGGTGAGGACTTGACCCCGGGGGAGCGAACCCTGCCGACGCGCTTGGCCTTCCTTTCGGTGGCCCTGTGGTGGGGGATCTTTTCGATTCCGCTCTGGCGCCACGTGCGTGAGCCCGGCAGTGACCGCGGCGTGGAGTCCGGAGGGCAAGCGGTGCGCAGGGCGTTCGGACGTCTACGAGAGACCCTGCGGGAGTTGCGCCGCTACCGCCACGCCTTCGGCCTGCTGGTGGCCTTCCTGGTCTACAACGATGGCGTCTTGACGATCATCCGCATGGCGAGCCTGTACGCGAAGTCGCGCAGCCTCGATACGAGCGTGATCATCGGCACCATCCTGGCGATTCAGTTCGTCGGGATCCCCTTTGCGCTTCTGTTCGGCCGCTTGGCTCGACGCTTTGGCCCCAAGCCCATGATCCTGTGCGGTCTGGGGGTCTACTCGGCCATCAGCGTGTTGGCCTACTTCATGACCTCCAACGTGCACTTCGTCCTGCTCGGACTCCTGGTCGGCAGCGTGCAGGGCGGCGTGCAGGCCCTCAGTCGCTCGCTCTTCGCGTCCATGATCCCGCTCGAGAAGACCGGCGAGTTCTTCGCC
>JAUIEE010000017.1 GCA_030428965.1 bacterium
GGAGCTCTGCTTCGAGCTCTACCGCGAGCTGGTCGATCTGTGCGCCGAGTCCAAGACCTTCGTGCGCGTCGAGATGGAGGACCACACGACCACCGACGCCACCCTGCGCGTCTTCGAGCGGCTGCGCAAGCACTCCGAGCGGGTGGGCATCGTGCTGCAGTCGCGCCTGTTCCGCACGCTGGAGGACATCGACAGGCTGGCCGAGGGTCCGCTATCGGTGCGCATGGTCAAGGGCATCTACCTCGAGCCCGAAGAGATCGCGCACGTCGAGCCTGAGCCGATTCGCCGAGCCTACCTCGATTGCGTGCGCAAGCTGGTCGATCGGGGCGCCTACGTGTCCCTGGCGACCCACGACGATGGCATGGCCGCCACCGTGCTGGAGCTGCTGCGGGAGAAGGGGGTCGATCGCGAGGGCTACGAGCTGCAGGTCTTGCTCGGGGTTCGTGAACGACTCTGGGACCAGTGGAAGTCCGAAGGGCATCCGGTGCGCGTCTACGTGCCCTACGGTCCCCAGTGGCACCCCTACAGCATGCGCCGTCTGCAGAAGAACCCGGAGATCTTCCGGCACCTCGTGCGCGACTTCTTCTCGCTCCGGCGCTGAGCCCCGCGCCTACTTTCCCAGGGCCAGGCGACGGGCCAGGATCTCGTTGAGGACCCCCGTGCGCAGGATCTTGTCCATGGTCGTACGGAAGTCGTAGGGCACGCGGTACCAGGTCACCTGGTGCTCTTCCAGGACCGCGTAGCAGGCGCGCGAGTCACCGTCCCGGGGCTGGCCGGTCGAGCCCACGTTGATGAAGAAGCGCTCTCCCTCGGGCAGCGGGAGGGTCAGCTCGTCGGCCCCGTTGAGCCCCTGGAAGCTCAGGTCCTCGAAGTGAACCCCGGGTTGGTGGGTGTGACCGGCCACGGCGGAGCCCGTGAAGGAGTCGAAGATCGAGCGCAGCTTGTCGGGATTGAGGATGCTGTCGGTGGAGAGGACGTACTCGCGAATGGGATCGCGCGGTGAGCCGTGCACGAACAGGAAGCGGCCTTCCTCGACCCTCATGGGCAGGGAGCTCAGCCACTTCCAGCGGGTCTTCTTCTCACTCGTGCTCCACCACTTGGGCTGCATGCGCCTGCGCGTGTAGTCGATCGCGCCGCGGGCGTGGGGATTGAAGTCCGACGCGTCGTGGAAGAGGGCTTCGTCGTGGTTGCCCATCAGGCACCAGCGACTGTGACCCCGCACGAGGTCCACGCAGAACTCGGGGTCGGGGCCGTAACCCACCACGTCCCCGAGGCAGACCACGTCCGTGATGCCACGGCTCTGGATGTCCGCGAAGACCGCTTCGAGCGACTCCCGGTTGGAATGCAGGTCCGAGATGACCGCCAGCTTCATCCGACACCCTCGAGGTGCCCGTCGAAGTCGGCCAGCACGGACTCCACCAGGCGAGCCTTGGCCTCCTGGAGGGTGGCCCGGATCGTCGCTCCCGAAGCCTTCACGTGTCCGCCGCCACCGAAACGACGCGCCAGGCGGTTCACGTTGTAGTCCGTCTTGCTGCGGGCCGAGAGCTTGCACAGGCCAGGCTCGAGCTCGCGCACGAACAGGACCACCTCGACCGCCTCGACCGAACGGACGATGTCCAGGACCGCGTCGGAGTCCGCGCTGGGTTGATCGCCCAGGGGTTGATCGACCACGGCCAGACGACCATCGGCGAAGTACTCCAACCGACCGAGCAGCCAGGCCAGCCCCTTGGGCTCCTGCATCGCATTCTGCTGGTGCAGGTGTCCGTAGAGCTCGGCGGGCTGGACCCCCAGCTCCACCAGGTGGGAGGCGATGCGCATGGTCTCCGCGTCCGTGTTGCTGTACCGGAACCAACCGGTATCGGACACGAGGGAGGTGAAGATCCCGGCGGCGAAGGCGCGGTCGACCTCGACCCCGAGCTCCTGGGAGATACGCCAAACCAGGGTGCCGGTCGCAGCCGCGGTCACGTCCACGAAGCGCGCGTCCCACCAGGCTTCGCCCTCGTGGGGGTGATGGTCGACGACGAGCTTCAGGGAATCCTTCTGGACCAGGAGCTCGCCCATGACGCCGCAGCGGGACGGCTCGTTGAAGTCGAGCAGCACGCAGACGTCGTGCTCGGGGACGCTGCCGCTGAAGACCTCGAAGCGAGCCCCGTCGTACAGGTAGCCGAAGCTCGGGCCGGGGTGGTCCGGGTTGAGCACGACCACGTCCTTCCCCAGGCCGGCCAGGGTGCGGGCCAGGGCCGCCTGGGAGCCGACGCAGTCCCCGTCGGGGCGCTGGTGACCCACGAGCAGGAAGCGCTCGCCCTCGCGCAGGACCTCAAGGGCCTCGAGTTGTTCCTGGTCGAAGGTCGGGGCGGTGTCGGACATGGGAGCTGAGCCTGGCTGGATCGTGGCCCAGGGTTCTCCTGGGACTGGGGAACGTGAAATTCCAGTTTACGGAACCGGACACGTCACCCCCAAGCCCTCCCCCTGCGGCCCACGGGCCGGGGTCTTTTCGTTTCGAGCAAGGTCCTCGGGGCCCGCGCGCCCCTAATCCCCGCTGGCGAAGCGCTGGAGCCCCTCGACCCAAACCGCCCGCACCGAACCGGCGCCCGAGGTGACCTCTTCCAGGAACCCTTCTCGATCCGACCTGGAACCGCTCTCCCAGACCACGAAGTCGGCCCGGGCTCCGGGCGCCAACCTCCCCAGACTCTCCCCCCAGCCCAGGGCGCGGGCCCCGTTCCGGGTCGCCATGCGCCAGACCTCGCCTGGAGACAGCCCCGGGTTGGCGGTCCGGACGAGGGCCATCTCGCGCGTCAGGTCGAGATCGGTGTTGCTCGCCAGGGAGTCGGTGCCCAGGGCCACGAGAACCCCGTGGCGACGGTAGAGCTCCCAGGGGAACTCCGCTCGTCCGAAGAACGCGTGGGTGCCCGGACAGTGGACCACGCTGATCCCCGCGTCGTGCAGTCGCCGCAGCTCCTCGGGACGGGCCTGATTGCCGTGAACCAGCGTCGTGCGCGCTTCCAGGAATCCGTGCCGCCCGAGCAGCTCGAGCCCGCGGACCCCCGGAGAGCTTCTCAGGATCTCGGCGAAGGGACCTTCACCCCTCTCCAGCCAATCCTCCTCCTCCTCGCTCTCCGCCCAGTGGATGGCCACCCGCAGATCGCGCGCTTCGATGGACGCGCGCAGACCGGCCAGGAGCTCGGAGCTGGTCGTGTAGGGCGCGTGGGGGGCCAGGGCTTCCTGCCCCAGCTCGCCCACGGCAAGGGGCTTTGCCACACGCTCCAGGGCTTCCCGGGAACGCTCGACATCCCCCGCGTCCAGGACTTCCCGGTAGGAGTGCACCCGCAGGCCGATTTCGTCCGCCAGTCCCTGGCTCGCACCCGTGGAGTCGATGTCCGCAACCGCGGTCGTTCCCGTCGCCAGGACGCGCCGGGCCCCCTCCCGCGCCGCCGCTCGAAAGGCGCCGGCCTCCATCGTCGCTCTGAGCCGAACCAGGGACCGGATCCAGCCCACGAACCCGAGCCCGGGGTCCAGACGCCCCCGATAGCTGCCCAGTTCGAGGTGGGCGTGGGCATTGACCAACCCGGGAGTCAGCCAGGCGTCGCCGTGCTCGATCGCCGGGAGCCCGTGCTCCCGACAGGCGCGTCGCACGGCATCCTCGCTGGCCAGGACCCTCTCGACGGTGCCCCGACGCACGAGCAGTCCGGCGCCCCCTTCGAGGAGCTGCCCCCGGTGGATCTGAACCGGCGAGGACACCGGAGCCGTGTCAGTCAGGTTGGACATCGATCTGGATCGAATCCACGCCGAGCAGCTGTCCGAAGCCGGGCTGGCCGGCGTCCCAGATGACCAGGAACCGGAACATGTTGGAGCTGTTGCCGATCTCCGCCGTGTTCAGCTCGGCGGGGTGACGCACCCAGGGCGTGAGGGAATCGACCTGGATCTGCGCCTCGTCCCCCTGCAAGCGGACATCGCACAGGTCCGCGTTCAGATCGACCAGCCGCGCGCCCTGGAACAACACGGTCAGCGGCGAGCTGCCGAGCTCGTTGCCGAGCACGTCTTCCAGCGGCATCGAGAACAGGTCGTTCGGCCCCCGGAAGGACTGGGGGTCCGGATCGCCCAGGACCCGCAGGGTGAGGTCCCAGCCAAGGTCGGCTCCATCGTCTTCCTGGTAGCGCAGGAGGAAGAAGTTCCCCGGCGGCTGAATCCAGCAGGACTGGGCGCCGCTGCGTGCGGCCGGACCGGAGAACACCGACCCCCACGTACCGACGGTGAACACCTCGTCCACTTCGGCCCCGAACAGGGCCAGCTCCTCGGGCTGGGGCCTCAGGAAGGGCACGACGTCCTCCACCCGCGGGATCGGATCCAGCGCTTCGATGCGCAGGAAACCCGCACCGCCGTCCCCGCCGAGCGAGCCGCGGTAGCCGACGCCCCCCGTGCCGCCGCGGAAGTCGATCCGGCGAGGAATGTCGTCGATCAGGATCGAAGGGGACTGCAACAGCAAGCTGCCTCCCGCACCTGCCCCCCCGGCCGAGCTCGTGGTCGTGAAGATCTCCCCGGTGCTGCCGCCGTCGCCGCCGCGCAGGTCGATGGTTCCGTTCAGCCTCAGCTCACGTCCGGCCTGGACCTGGAGCCCCCCACCAGCTCCCCCACCGGCCGCACCGCTGGAGTGCCGATACTCGACCATGACCGCCTCGGTGCCCTGCAGGGTCAGGGTACACCCACCGAAGAAGCCATCGGTGCGCGTGCCCTCGATGTGCGCGCCGGCTCCGCCTCCGCCGCCCCCGCCTCGCAAGAGGCCCAGCTCGGGGCTCAAGCTCTTGACGAGCTCGGTGATCGCCAGGTCCTCCCGGTCGCCGCCCAGGGCTTCGGGCGGAATGTTGAACTGGTCAGGTAGCGTCGGGTGGCCCAGGGGAAAGAACACGGTGGTGCTGTCGAAGCCGCTGACCGCGTTCGCTCCTCCACCTGCGCCGCCGGAGGGGATCACGATCTTGCAGCGGGGCGACGCGAAGTCGCTGAACTGCAGGGGCTCGAGATCCTCGGGGTTGTTCGGAAAGCGCAGGTCCGGATAGACGGCCGTGGGTTGGGGCCATGCGATGGAGCCGGCACCGGCGCCGACCCGCGTCAGGGGACTGAGGGCGTCGGGAAAGGGAATGCCCTCGCCGGCTTTTCCGTCCACGTCGCCGTAGAGCACGATGCCCGGGTTGGGCACCCCGCCCAGGTCCACGAAGGCCGTACCGTCGGGACGGGCTCCCCCATCGCCCCCCCGACCTCCGCCCGGGCCGGGCTGGGCACCGCTCCCTCCGACCAGGGACTCGGCGTCGTGCACCGGCGCCGAATCCCCGGCGACGTCGATCACGCCATCGATCGAGGCCGACCCGCGCACCAGGAGGCGTCCGGGACGACTCCCCCGCAGGATCAGGGCCGATCCGGATCCCAGGGACAGACGGGAGAACTCGAACACGCCGTCGACGACCGGGTCCAGGATGCCGCCGGTGTCCGGATCGAACTCGCTGCCGATCACGGCGGCCGGATCGAAGATGTCCGCGTTCGATATGCCCGCGAAGTTCTCCGAGTCGGTGCTCAGGATCACGGCGACGCCGGAAGGCACGCTCAGGTCGCCCAGGCGGCCCGAACCGCCTCCCCGGCCCGGCGCAAGCCCGCCGTCCTCTCCCCAGGGAGCGCCGCTGCGCCGCGCGTCTTCCCTGGCGGAATCCTCGAACTCCTCGACGATCGAAGCGAAGGGAAACTCGAACTGCTGGGTCGTGAACGCCACGACGCCGGGATTGATCAAGGGATTGCCGCCCAGGTCCACGATCGTGCTCGAGACCTCCAGCACGATGCGCCGGGGATTGGCGTCGTCCTGCCCGCGGGAGGGATATTGCGCATCGGGTGTGAAGACGACCTGGGTGGTCAAGGCGTCCTGGTTGAGGAACAGGCTCCAGCGTCCCCGGATCTCGACCCGATCGCGCACGGTCCCGAGGTTGCCATCCGGGTCGATGGTCACCCGCAGCGATTCCGAAGTCGAGGACGAGATGTCCACCAGGGTGGAGGGATTCATCAGGTCGTCGAAGTTCAGCACGACCGGTGAGTTGCCCGCCACGTCCCTGGCCCCCTCGGCCCGTTGCCCGGGGACCGGTTGGTTCGTCTGGGGATCGATCACGGTCACGCGCGTATCCAGGCGCGGCCGGCCGGGCTTGGAATCGAAGATCCCCTGGGAGGCGAGCACGAAGCACGACAGCCGCGTGGCGTTGGCGCGTCCGTCCTGACTGCGGATGTAGGGCCCGGGATCGTCCTGGGAGCCTGGGATGCGGATCCGGTAGCTGCCGTCCTCCGTCAAACCGAAGACAGGATTGCCGCCGGAGTCGAAGGACAGGTTGGGTCGGTAGATCACGACCCGGGGATCGCTCGGATCCAGACGGAAGGAAGCCGGGGGCGTCACTCCGGTCAGGGTCTCCACGACCTGGAACGTGTCGTTGTTGACGCTGCCCAGATCGATCGGACTCGAGAAGATGACGCGGATCTCCTGGTTGACCGCGATGTCGGTGATCCCGCAGCTGAACTGCCCCCCGATGAAGGCCGAGGAGCAGCCGAGGGAGCAGGCCTGGATCTCCATCGCTCCGGAACTGCTCGAACCGCCGCCGAAGCAAGCGCTCAGCTGGAGGAGAGCGAGAGCGAAGAGCCACGACGCACCGCCGGACCGACAGCGACCAGGCTGCCTGCCCTTGGCGTGGACGCCCATGGTGAACGACATGACCGAAGACAGGCCCGACCCGATCCGGCGACGCGCCGGCGAGCGCTCAGTCGGGCGTGGCCCGGACCGTCAGCTCCAGCACGCCGTTGATCATCCCGTAGCCGCGTCCTTCGGGATCCCAGAGGATCTGGAAGCGGAACATGTTCGGACTCAGGGAGGCGTCCATGTTGTTCAGCTCCGAGGGGTGACGCACCCAGGGGGTGAGACTGCCCGGCAGGATCTGGGTTCCGGCTCCGAACAGGGTCACGTCGCAGGGATCCCCGAGGGGGGCCGTCAACCGGGCCCCCTGGAAGCGGACGACCATGCCGCCGACACCGAGGTCTTCGCCGATGAAGTCCTGGATGACCGGAATGCCCGCGATCTCGTTCGGTCCACGGAAGGACTGCGGGTTGGCCCGTCCGGGAACGAGGAGACTGAGATCCCAACCGAGCTCTCCGCCGGGATCGTCCTCGGCGAAGTTCAGCAGGAAGAAGTTGCCCTCGGGCTGGATCCAGCAGGACTGGGCTCCGCTGCGTCCGCCGGCGCCGTCTTCGTTGATGACCAGCTCCGCGATCGAGAAGACCCTGGTGAAGTCGGCCTCCCCGTACACGGTCTCCAGGTCGGCGGGGGTGGGATCCAGGCGCGTGGACAGCTGGTTGAAGTCCGGCAGAGGTAGGAAGGTCTCGACCCGAACGAGGCCGGGGGATCCCAGACCGGCTCGCATGCCGTTGACCCCGGTGCCTCCGGCCCCGCCGTTGTAGTCGATCCGCCGGGGAAGGGGCGAGAAGAGGATCTCCGGAGCCTGAACCAGGAAGGCTCCCCCCGAGCCGCCGCCGCCGGGGGTGGCCAGGCTGGTGCTGTTGAGTCGGCTTCCGCCACGGCCGCCGGACACATCCACGACGCCGTTGAAGACCATGTCGCGACCGGAGAAGAGCTGCACCGCTCCGCCCCCGGAGCCCCCGGCGGCACCGCTGCTCTGAACGAGCAGGGTCAGCTCGGAGTCCCCGGACGGGCCGGCGTCGACGTCGTGGCAATCGAAGGGCGAGCGGCCGTTGGACATGCTGCCCTGGAGGTGAGAGCCGCCGCCCCCCCCGCCGGAGCCGCCGCGCAGGAAACCGGCGTCGGGATCCAGGCTCATGACCGTGTCGTCGATGGCCAAGCCGCTGTTGTCCCCGCCCTCGGTGTCGGGGGCGAAGCGGTAGTCCGGCGCGAAGAAGAAGCGCGGCGGATCCGGGTCTTCCCCGGTTTCGGCCAGCACGGTCTCCGCCCCGCGGCCGGGAATGCTGTAGCCGCCGCCGCCGCCCGGCGAACCGGCCGTCGGCACCTCGCATTCGTTGCCCGAGCCTGCGCGGCGGTCGAACTGGATCTTGGGATCGCTCAGCTCGCCGAGGTCGCCGATGTCGGCAGGGAAACCCATGTTCGGGAAGTCGGCCGTGGGCTGGGGCCAGGCCGCACCTCCTCCGCCACCGCCGGCGAAGGACATGCCCATGTCGACCGAGATACCGCCCCCGGGCTGACCGTTGACGTCGTCATAGAGCATGACGCCGGGGTTCGCGACCCCCCCGATGTCCTCGAAACCGGTGCCGTCGGGAAGCGTGCCCCCGGCTCCGCCCGCGGCCCCGCCAGGGCCAGGCTCCCCGGCCACTCCACCGGCCACCGAGGTCGAATCGTGGTTCGGGGTAGGGTCGGCGGCCGCGATGATGTTGCCCTGCAGGGAGGTCTGTCCGCGCACCAGGATGCGGGCGGCCTGACTGCCCTCCAGCGTGAGGGTGGCACCTGGCTGGATCGTGAGGCTCGAGAACTCGAACACCCCGTCCGTGATGGGCGTCATGAGACCGCCGGTCATCGGATCGACCTCTCCGTCGACCACGCTCTCGGGATGGAAGATGCGGGGATCGTTGACGCCCGAGAAGTCCTCGGAGTCGGTGTTCAGGGTGAGGTTCTGCCCGAAGTCCAGGAACAGGTCGCCCAGGACGCCGAAGCCGCCCCCGGGGCCCTTGTCGACCCCCTGGAAGCCGGGCACGCTCCATTCGTTGGATGTGCGAGCCACGTCCTCGAGGTTGTTGTTCTGGAAGGTTTCGACCACCTCGATCGGAGCGAAGACCTGCTGCTTGGGCACGAAGATGAACTCGCCCGTGTTGATCAGGGAGTTGCCGCCGAGGTCGACGATGCTGTTCGGCAGACGCACCACGATCCGGCGCGGGTTGAGCGGGTCGGCTCCCCGCGACGGGTAGAGGCCGTCCGGCGTGAACACGACCGAAGTCGTCAGGGCGAACTGGTTGACGATGATCGAGTAGGTGCCCTGGATCGGGATCTGGTCCCCCGCGTCCGCCACGTTCCCGTCCGGATCGACCGAGATCGAGATCGTGGCCGAGGTGCCCTCGACGGGGTCGACCAGGGTGCCGGGGTTCATCAGGTCGTTGAACTGGAAGCGAATCGTCGAGTCGCTGTCGATGTCGAAGCCGTTCTGGGCCGGGACCTCGACGCCGTCCTTGATCACGGTGACCGTGGCGCGCGGCGGGCCCGGCTTGGGGTCGAACACGCCCTGGGAGGCGACCACCGTGCACTGCAAGCGGGTGCCGTTCGGCTCCCCGTTGAGCCCCTCGATGAACGGCCCGGTGCCATCCAGGTTCGTCCCGGGCACGCGCACCGAGTAGGTGGCTCCACTCTTCAGACCGAAGGAGGGGTTGCCCGAGGAGTCGAAGGTGAGCAGCGGCCTGTAGATGAGGATGCGCGCATCGTTGGGATCCAGGATGAAGGTCGAGGGCGGGGTCGTCCCCGTGCCGACCTCGACCACCTGGAAGGTGTTGTTGTCCACGGTGTCCAGGTTGATCGGCCGGTTGAAGGTCAGCCGGATCTCCTGGTTCACGGCGACGTCCGTGATCCCGCAGGTGAACTGGGCGCTGGGCGTGGCGGAGGTGCACCCGAGGGAGCAGGCGGTCAGGGAGAGGCTACCGCCGCCGCCTCCGGAGCTGTCGCAGGCGGGGAGGGACAGGACCAGGCCGAGGCCCAGGGCCACGAGGCGCAAACCGCGTTGGATCATGGATCTAGGGGAAGGGGGACGTGAAGCGAGGGCGCTTCCGCTGCGCGGACAGGGTCGAGGGGGGGTCCAGGGGTTCCCAGTCCGCTCGAGCCCCGCAATATAGGGGCCGCCGAGGAGGCTGTGCCAGGATTTTCCCCCGGCCCGGGGCACCCGTTATAGTCCCCCTGCGGGCCCCAGGTAACCGCCAGGAACCGCGATCCGAGCGTCCCGGAGCGCACCTTCCGGCGTGCGGTTCCGCTCGGCCCGGCAGCCGGCGCCTGCGGCCGGAAACCCAGCCCTCCGACCTGCCTAGCTGTTCCCCATGGCCCCTCGATTCTCTCCCCTGCCCTTCCTCCTGATCCTGTTTGCCGGCCTCCAGGGAGCCTGCGACCAGGCCCCTGCGGACCTCACCCCCGAAGTCGCCGCCCGGGGGCCACGCCCCTCGGTCGAGCGCACCCTGGGGGACCTGATCACCGCCCTGACCCCCCTGGCCGCCGACACGCCCGTCGGCGAGCGCAACGCCTGGTTCCTGCGGCGGCGGGAGACCCTCGATCGACTGCGCGCCCAGGGGGACGTGGAGCTGGGTCGCCGGGCCCTGGCGGCCTACCACGAGCGCGAGACGGCACCGGTCGACGTCCGGGCCGGGCTGCTCGACGTCGCCGCCCACGCCGTCCCCGAGGAGGTGCAGCCCGTCCTGATCCCCCTGATCCAGGAATACGGTCCGGACCTGGGGCTGCGGGCCAGCGCGTGCGAGATCCTGGCGGAGACCTCCCCCCAGGCCGCGGTCGACGTCCTGGGGCCCATCCTGACCGGCGAGCGCAACCGGACCTACCCCCCCGACGATCGCATGATGCGCGCCTGGATCGTGGCCGCGGACCGGCTCGAGTTCGACAAGTCCGAGGTCCTGGCCCGGATCGCCATGGACCCCAAGAAGAACTCCCAGGCCCGGCAGTGGGCCATCAAGGGCCTGGCCGACGTGCCCGGTCCGCGCGCCCGGCAAGCCCTCGAGAGCATGCTGGTGGACTCGACCGGCAACAACTACGTGCGCCGCCTGGCTGCCCAGTCCCTGCTCGAGAACGTGGATCGCGATGCGTTCTGCGCCAAGATCAACGAGGTCATCGAGAACGAGGCCGACCTCAACTTCCAGTTCTTCCTCGACAGCATGCTGACCAACCACTGCCGGTGATCACCGACACCCACGTCCACCTGTTCTGGAAGAGCTTCGACGAGGACCGGGCCGAGGTCGTGCGCCGCGCGCGCGAGGCCGAGGTCACGCGCATGATCGTCGTCGGAACCGACGTCCCGACTTCGCGCCGCGCCTTCGAGATCGCCGCCGCGGAGCTCGAGTTCTACCCCACGGCCGGCATTCACCCCCACGACGCCCAGGGCGCGAGCGCCGACGACCGCGCCGTGATCGAGGAGCTGTGCTCGCTCCCCGAGTGCGTCGCCGTGGGCGAGACGGGCCTCGACTTCTTCAAGAACCACTCCCCGCGCAACGAGCAGTTCGAGAACTTCCACTGGCACCTGGACCTCGCCCGCCGGCTCGACAAGCCCGTGGTCGTCCACTGCCGCGACGCCCACGCCGAGACCGCCCGAGCCCTGGAGCAGTTCCCCGGCGTGCGCGGGGTCATGCACTGCTACACCTACGGGCCGCAGGAACTGGCTCCCTTCCTCGAGGCGGGCTTCTACATCTCGTTCTCGGGCGTGGTGACCTACCCCAAGAACGAAGCCAACCGCGAAGCGGCCAAGGCGGTGCCCGCGGACCGGCTCCTGGTGGAGACCGACTGTCCCTTCCTCGCCCCCCAGAAGAACCGCGGCAAGCGCAACGAGCCGGCCTACGTGCGCGACGTCCTGGCCCGGGTGGCCGAGGTCCGGGGAGACGAGCTCGAGCAGCTGGCCCGGACCACGAGCGACAACGCGGCGCGCCTCTTCGGTCTTCCCCCCCTCGCGCCTTAAACGCCGAAAGGGCACCCCCGCCGGAGCGAGGGTGCCCTTCTTAGGCAGATTGGTGTCCGGGATTAGTTGCCGACCACCGTCCAGATGTTGTTGTCGTTCGAGACGTTGCCCATGGCGCGGATGCCGAGCTCTTCGCCCATGTCGTTGCCGACGGCGTTGTTGTAGGCCGCACCGAAGGTCGGGATGGTCGCCGTCGCGGAATCGTAGATCGTACCGGCGTTGGTGAGCAGGCACTGAACCAGGTCACCCTCTTGGTTGATCATGAAGGCGCGGTTTCCGGTCTTCTGAGTTTCCACCGGCCAGGCATAGCAGCACCAGAGGATCTCGCCGTTGTCCGGGTCCGGGAAGGCCGCGGCGTAACCACCGATACCGGCAGTCTGGTCTTCGCCGAGACCGGCGATCGCACCACCACCGCCGGGAGTGGCGAGGGGCAGGAACATCATGTAGTGGTAGCCGGAGCGCTCGATGACACCGTTGGCTCCGATCGTGGCGATGATGTCGCCCATGGCCGTCGGAAGGATGGCCGGATCGAGCGGGTTGGCACCCGCGCCCGGGGCGTCGGCGCCCGCGTTGTAGACGCGCAGCGGGGCGGTTCCGGCGAGCTCGCCGAAGCAGCCGAACTCACCGCCGCCGTCGGCGTCGGTGTCGATCGCGCAGGAGGACTCGAGCTGAGCCTGAGCCGAGGCGATCGAACGGAGGGTTGCGATCGCAGCGTTCTCGTTGGCCGAGATACGAGCGCTCATGAGCTTGGGAATCGCGATCGAGGCGATGATGGCGATAATCGCGACCACGATCATCAGCTCGATCAGCGTGAAGCCAGCGTTCTTGTTTGTTTTCATCTCTGTTTGGTTGCTAATCCCTAGTTTCTCTACCTAAACGATGCGGGCTCGCACATGCGGTCCTGCATGAAGGCACTATTCATCCAGTTGTCGACCGGGGGAGCCCGGTGCCGGAGCGGCCCGTTGGGGACGTCCCTGCCTGCGAACCTTCGCCCGGGGCACCCGGTCTCCGACTCGCAGTCCCTAACGTATCGGTCCTGTGTTCCGGGGATCTTGAGTTGGCCCCCAAGAGGTTCTCGGTTTTTTGGAGGACCTTCCGAAACGCAGCGCACCCCGCCGTCCGGGCGGACGACGGGGCGCGCGGTGCACGGATGCGGGAACTTTCTTCCCGCGCGTGCGGATCAGCCGGAGAGCTCGCCGATGATGTTGAGGATCGGCAGGAAGACCGACAGGATCACGACGCCGACGATGCCGCCCATGAAGCAGATCAGGATCGGCTCGATCAGGCTGGTCAGGGACTTGATGGTCGCCTTGACCTGGGAGTCGTAGAACTCGGCGATCTTCTCGAGCAGCGACTCGAGCGCACCGGACTTCTCCCCGATCGCGATCATGCGCACGACCATGGGCGGGAAGACCTTGGACTCGCTCAAGGGCTCCGAGAGCATGTTTCCGTTGCGGACGCTCTCGCGCGAAGCCTTGACCACGTCGGAGACGACCTGGTTGCCGGCGGTGTCGGCCACGATGTCCAGGGTGCCCATGATGGGAACACCGGAGCGGATCAGGGTCGCGAAGGTGCGCGAGAAGCGGGCCAGGGCCACCTTGCGCGTGAGCTGACCGAAGATCGGGATCTTCAGGGACACCTGGTCCAGGAGGAGGCGGCCGCGGGGGTGCTTGCGCATGGCGCTGAAGCCGACGAACCCGCCGACGATGGCGGCCACGGGCACGTACCACTGGGCGCGCATCCAGTCGGACACGGCCAGGACGTGCAGGGTCAGGGCCGGCAGCTCGGCGCCCAGGCCGTCGAACACCTCCTTGAAGCCGGGCACGACCCCGATCATCAGGAAGGCGGTGATGCCCAGCACCAAGACGAGGGAGATGACCGGGTAGGTCATGGCCGAGCGGATCTCGCGCTTGAGCTCCTGGCTGGCCTCGACGTACTGGGCCAGACGCTCGAGGATGATGTCCATCTGGCCGGAGGCCTCACCGGCGGTCACCATGCTCACGTACAGCTCGTTGAAGACCTTCGGGCAGGTCCTCATGGCGGCGGAGAGGTCCGAGCCGCCCCGCAGCTCGGTCACGAGTCGCCGGGTGGCGACCTTCATGCCCGGGCTCTCGGCCTGGTCGGCCAGCACCTCGAGCGACTCGAGCAGCGAGATACCGGCGCTGATCATGGTCGAGAGCTGGCGCGTGAAGAGCACGATCTCCGTCGCGTTGGCCTTCGCCTTGGGCTGGAAGAGAGAGGCCTTCTCCTTGGCCCCGCCGGACTTCTTGGAGCCCTTGCTCTTCTTGCCGCTCTCGTTGACCCTAAGGACGATCAGGTCCTGGCGGCGCAGCTGCTCGACGGCATCTCCGCGATCGCCCGCTTGAATCGTCCCCTCGACGGTCTTTCCCGACGAGTCCTTGGCTGCATACTGAAACGTTGCCAATGTTCTTCCTCGACTAGTGGGCCATGGTGACCCGCAGGACTTCCTCGAGAGAGGTTTTGCCTCGTATCGCGTTCAGGATTCCGACCCGACGGAGGGTCAACATTCCCTGGGCGAGGCCTTCTTGCTTGATTTCGTGTACGGAGCGGCCTTCCACGACCATCCGCTTGAGCTTGCTGTCCAGCGAGAGCGTCTCGAGCAGCGCCATGCGGCCCTTGTAGCCCAGCTTGCAGCGCGGGCAGCCGCCCATGTGGGGACCGAAGAGCTGCAGGTCCTCGAGCTCTTCCTCCTGGAAGCCCACGGACAACAGCTCTTCCTGCGGCACGTCGATCGGCTCGCGGCAGTGCTGGCACAGCCGCCGCGCGAGACGCTGGGCGCAGACGCAGATCACCGAGCTCGACACCATGAAGGGGTCGACCCCCATGTCCACCAGACGGGTCACGGCGCCGGCGGCGTCGTTCGTGTGGAGCGTCGAGAGCACGAGGTGACCGGTGAGGGCGGCCTTGACCGCGATCTCGGCCGTCTCGGTGTCCCGGATCTCGCCGACCAGCACGACGTCGGGGTCCTGACGCAGGATGGAGCGCAGGGCGCCCGCGAAGGTGAGACCGCGCTTGGGGTTGACCGGCACCTGGTTGATGCCGTCCATGCGGTACTCGACCGGGTCCTCGACCGTGACGACGTTGATCTCGGGGGTCGCGACCTCGCGCACGGCCCCGTAGAGAGTGGTGGACTTACCTGACCCCGTCGGTCCGGTGATGAGCACCATCCCGTGGGGCGAAGCGCAGGCTTCCTGGAAGTCCTGCAGGCACTTGGGCTCGAAGCCGAGCCCCTCGAGCTTGCCGGCCACCCCCGACTGGTCGAGGATTCGCATGACCGCCTTCTCGCCGCCCACCACGGGCAGGGTCGAGAGGCGGAAGTCGATCTTGCGGCCCTCGAAGCGCGTCTGGAACTTGCCGTCCTGGGGCTCCATGCGGATGGCGATGTCGAGGCTGGCCATGATCTTGAGGCGCGAGAGCAGCGCCCCGAGCAGGGACCGAGGCGGCTGCATGACCTCGATCAGGCGACCGTCCACCCGGAAGCGAACCCGCAGGTTGTTGTCCATGGGCTCGATGTGGATGTCGCTGGCCTTGTCCCGCAGCGCGCGCAGCAGGATCAGGTTGACCAGCTTGACCGCCGGCACGTCCTCCTCGGAGGAGGACGAGACGTCGATCTGATCCTGGGCCGTGCTGTCGGTGAACTGCAGGTCGTCCTGGTTGACCTCGTCGAGCAGCGCGTTGACCTCCTGGTTCGCGCTGTCGAAGACGGTGTCCAGGGCGCCGCGGATGGCCGCGTGGTGGCTGAGGACCGGTCGGATCCGGGTCTTGGCCAGGATGTTCAGGTCATCGAGCAGCAGGACGTCGAACGGGTCGGAGACGACCACCGTCAGGTTCTCGCCGACCTTGGCGATCGGCAGCACGCAGTGCTCGATGCAGGTCTCCCGCGGAAGAGCGGCCAGGGCGTCGGGGTCAGGCGTGACCCGCGAGATGTCGATGGGCGGCAGCCCGGAGGCTGCGCCCACGACCTCGTACAGCCGCTCTTCCTCGACCAGCCCGCGGTCGATGAGCACATCGACCACGTGCTTGCCGGTTTCCCGGGCACTGGTCCAGTCGTCCGAGCTGACGAGCCCGGATTCGATGAGCAAGCGCCGGATCTTTCCTGAGACTCGAACCATCAGGCCGCTTGCAACAGAGTCCTGAACTCGTTCGGGTCACTCAGCGTACGCTCGGCATCTTCCGCGCGGACGCGACCGGTCTTGACCAGGTCCGACAGGCAGGCGGCCATGGTGCGCATGCCGAGGCGGCCGCCGGTCTGGATCTGGGAGTAGATCTGGTGCGCCTTGCCTTCGCGGATCAGGGCCCGGATGGCCGAGTTGGCCAGCATGACCTCCATCGCCAGGAAGCGTCCCCGGCCGCTCGAGGCGGGCAGGAGCTGCTGGCAGAAGACGGCCTCGAGGGTGAAGGAGAGCTGCGTGCGCACCTGCTGCTGCTGGTGCGCCGGGAAGACGTCCACGATGCGGTTCATGGTCTGAACCGCGTCGGAGGTGTGCAGGGTGGCGAAGGTCAGGTGACCGGTCTCGGCCAGGGTCAGGGCCGACTCGATCGTCTCCAGGTCGCGAAGCTCGCCCAGGAGCACGATGTCGGGGTCCTGACGCAGCACGCTGCGCAGGGCGTTGCCGAAGCCGTGGGAGTCGGATCCGATCTCGCGCTGGTTGACCATGCAGCCGCGGCTCTGGTGCGCGAACTCGATCGGGTCCTCGATCGTGACGATGTGCCCCTGGCGGGTGCGGTTGATGTAGTCGATCATCGAGGCCAGGGAGGTCGACTTGCCCGAACCGGTGGCGCCGGTCACGAGCACCAGCCCCGCACGCATCCCGCAGATGCGCTCGCAGATCGGCCGCGGCAGGCCGAGCTGCTCGAAGTCGGCGATCTCGTGGGGCACGAGGCGCAACACCCCGGAGACGGCCCCACGCTGGTGGAAGACGTTGGCCCGGAAGCGCCCCTGCCCCTCGAGCTCGAAGGAGCAGTCCAGCTCCAGGTTCTTGTCCAGGCGCGCGATCTGATCCGAGGTCAGCACGCTCGTGGCCAGGCGACGGGTGTCGTCCGCCGTGAGAGGTTCCGTCTCGACGGGAACGAGCGTGCCGTCGATGCGAAGACGCGGAGGAGATCCCTTGGAAAGGTGGAGATCTGATCCTCCCTTGCGCACCAAGAGCGCCAGGAGGTCTTCCATCGTGATCATGGGGGAGAACCGAGGTAGGGGTCAGGCCGTAGCCGGGAACGAATCCGGCGATCTCTTCGGAGATCGGCCTTTCCCAACTGGAGGCCATTCGCCCAGCGCCCCCCTCGAAGATCACGAGGTGGAAAAACTTGCCGGCTGCCCCTCCCCGGGGAAAGCCGCGCTGGAAGGGGGGGGGCAGGCTCAGCTGCCCCCGTCCCTAGTCCTCTTCCTTCGGCTTGGAGGACTCGGCGATGATCTTCTGCTGCTCGGCGGCGGGCACCCGGGAGTAGTGGTCGAGCACCATGCCGTAGCCGCCCTCGCCCGAGGTCTGGGACTTCAGGTCGCGGTGGTCGGTCTGCATGGTCGCCAGGGGCACGTGGGCCTTGATGATGGTCACGGCACCGTCCGCCTCGGAGGACTGGTCGATGACCTGGCCCCGGCGCTGGCTCGTGATGTCCGAGAAGACCGTGCCCGCATCGTCGGCCGGCACGTGGATGTCCACCAGCATGACGGGCTCGAGCAGGACCGGGCCGGCCTTGGCGAAGGCGTCCTTGAAGGCCCCGGCGCCGGCCCGCTTGAAGCTGGCCTCGTCCGAGTCCACCGCGTGGAACTTGCCGTCGTAGAGCTCGACCTCGACGTCCACCACGCGTGAATGGGACAGGATGCCCTCGGAGGCGACCTCGCGGATGCCCTTCTCCACCGCGGGGATCAGGTTGCGGGGAATCGAGCCCCCCACGACCTTGTCCACGAAGACGACCCCCGAGTCCTCCTCCCCGTGCTTGAGGCGGATGTAGCACTCGCCGAACTGCCCACGGCCGCCCGACTGCTTCTTGTGCCGGTAGTGCCCCTCAGCGGGCTTGGTGACCGTCTCCCGGTAGGCGATGCGCGGCAGGGAGGTGTTGATCTCCACCCCGTAGCGCCGCTTCAGGCGCTGCTCCATCACCTGCAGGTGCAGATCGCTCATGCCGTGCATCACGAGCTCATGGGTGAGCTCGGTGTGCTCGATGTTGAAGCAGGGATCCTCGGCCTCGAGCTTGGTCAGGGCCTGCCCGATCTTCTGCTCGTCGCTGCGGCTCTTGGGCTGAACGGCGAAGGCCACCATGGGGTTGGCGAGGCGGGGCACCTCGACGTCGGGGGCTTCCTTGCCGGCCACCGAGAAGGACTTGCCCCATCCGAGGCGCTCGACCTTCGAGAAGGCCGCGATGTCGCCGGCTCCGATCTCGTCCGCGTTCGTACGGCTCTTGCCCCCCACCAGGTGGAACAGCCCGCCCAGCTTCTCGCCCTTGCCCTCGCCGACCACGTCCGAGGCCTTGAGTGTGCCGCGCAGGATGCGGGCCAGGCAGATGCGACCGACGTGGGGATCGCTCTTGACGTTGAAGACCACGCCCAGGAGGTCGCCGGACCGATCGCACACGATGTCCTCGTCACCGGCCTGGAAGCTGGCGTGGTTCGTGTCGGGGTGAGGTCCGAAGTCGCCCAGCCAGGCCAGGCATTCCTCGACCCCCACGCCGCTCTCGGGGTTGCACGCGAGGACCGGAATCAGGGCTCCCGAACGGATCGCCCCGGGAGCGTATTGCTTGAACTGCTCGGGGGTCAGGGTCTCCGAGTCGAGGTAGCCCATCAGCATCTCCTCGTCCTCGCAGGCGTCCATGACCCGATCGAACTGCCGCTTGCGCCAGTTGGCGTCGGTCTCCTGGGCCGAAACCACCTTGGAGAACCCGTGGCCACTCTGGTCGGGGAGCAGGACCGGCACGCAGTGATCGGAGACCGTCTCGCGCAGCTGGTTCACGATCCCGTCGAAGTCGGCGTTCTCGCCGTCGAGGTGCGTGACGATGACCGCGAGACCGCGCCCCAGGGCCCGGGCCCGGTCGATCTTCTGGCGCAGGTTGTAGGTGATCCCGCTGCCGCAGCTCAGGACCGCCACGGTCAGGTCCGTGGCGAAGATGGCCGAAACCGTGTCGGCCCGGAACTCCGGATAGCCCGGGGTGTCGATCAGGTTCCAGCCGATGCCGTTCTTTTCCCCGTAGACCGTCGAGAGCTGCAGGGTGTGCTGCCGCTCCTGCTCCTCGGGCTCGGTGTCACAGATGGACGTCTTGTCCCCCACCGATCCTTTTCGATCCGAGGCGCCGAGCGCGAAGGCGAACGCGTCGACGAGGGTGGTCTTGCCGGAGGACGGATGGCCGACGAAGGCCATGTTGCGAAGGGCACGGGTCTCGAGCACCGCTGATCTCCAGGTGAGGGCCGATCGGGGACGTGAGCCTCCTCATTCGAGGGTTGGGCATGGTACGCCCCTGGGCGGAGCCCGTGAAGCCCCGGCCCTCACCTGGAGCCCTCTCCCGCCCGGGAGAGGTGGGCGGGGAGCGCTTCTCGCCCCCCACCGGTCGAGGACGAGCCTCTAGTCCGCCGCGTGGACGACGATCTCGACCCGACGGTTCTTGGCCTTGCCCTCTTTGCTGTCGTTGCCCGCGACCGGACGGTACTGACCGTGTCCGGCGACGACGCACTGCTCGTCAGAGACTTCGCAGTCCTCCACCAGGTAGTGCAGGACGGCCATCGCCCGCGCGAAGGAGAGCTCCCGGTTCGAACCCCACTTGGACTTCTTGATCGGGTCGGCGTCGGTGTGCCCTTCGATCCAGTAGAAGCCGGAGCCGTAGTCGCCGCCGAGGGTGCGCGCCACGGCCTGCAGGGCGCTCTTGCCCTGAGCGGTCAGATCGGCCCGACCGGACGCGAAGGTGATCTCGTTGGGAAGGCTGATGACGAAGTTTGCGCCCCGCTGGCCGTAGGGAATCCCGAGGGCATCCAGCTCGGCGTACTGGGTCGTCTCGGCGGGAGCCTCGTTGGTCCGCATGTTGGCCTCGGCCAGGGCGGATTCGTAGGACTCGAGCTGCAGGCGGAGCTGACGGTTTTCCTTCTTCAGGTTCGTGCGCTCTTCCCGCAAGGCGCGCACCTCGTCCTGGTACTCCTGAAGGACTTGCTGGGAAGCGCAGCTGGTTCCCAGGCCCAGGAGGAGAAGGGACATCACGGTCCCCCGGTACTTCTGCAACGTCGTTCCTTTCATCGGTCGAGAATCCTCGGTGTGGGCGGGAACAGACAACCCGCCAGGGTCCCAGCCGCGGCTGGGCCACGGCCGTCAATACGGCGAGAACAGGTACGCTCGGAAGAGCTCACCTACATGATTCCAACCGAGAAGAGCGATTCCAATCCCGATCCCGAGATAGGGGCCGAACGGTAGGTAGCGGCCCGCGATGCGGGCGATGCGCAGGGAACGCTGCCAGGAACGGGGGCCTCCCCGGACCTGGCGCCGACTCCAGGAGAGCCAGAAGAAGCGGGCCATGTTGAGGACCCCCGCGATGGAAGCCGCGAAGGTCCCGATGAACAGGGCCGCGAGGGCGCCCCCGGGCCCGACGAAGCCGCCGCCGGCGGCGAGCAGCTTCACGTCTCCGAACCCCATAGCGTCGCGCTTGAAGACGATCCGGCCCAGCCACCCGATGGCGATCAGGATCCCGCCTCCCACCAGGATGCCGGCCAGCGAGGAGAAGAGGGCCCCGGCCGCGGTCACCTCTCCCCCCTCGGCCAGCTTGCCGGCGATCCAGCTGTGCTCGTGGAGCCTCGGCACCAGGATCGAGGCCAGGGGAGCCAGGACGATGCCCCCGATCGACACCTCGTCGGGGATCTCGAAGTGATCGAAGTCGACGAAGGTCGCCACGACCAGCCCCGAGAGGACGACCACGTGGATCAGGGTAAGCCAGGGCGGGCCCTCAGCCCCCTCGGGGGCCAGGTAGGCGGCCAGACCCCACAGGAAGGCCGTGAGGAGCTCCACCAGCGGATAGCGCCAGGGGATGGGCCAACGGCACCAGCGGCAGCGTCCCCGCAGGAGAACCCAGGACAGGACGGGCAGGTTCTCCTTCCAGGTGAGCCCGTGACGGCAGCTCGGGCAGCGCGAGCGCTTGGGATGAGAGACGCTCTCCGACTCCAGGGGCAGCCGGTAGATCGCGACGTTCAGGAAGGACCCGACCACGAGGCCGAAGACGGCCCAGGTGGCGATGCCGAAGGTTGCGGACGTCTCCATGGTCGGGAACGGGGCCTAGCGGCTCGAGTCCGAGGGGAAAAGGCCCTTGGCCCAGGCGCAGGAGCTTGTCGTCATGAATGGGCGGCCGCTTGAGGGCTCAGAGACCCGAGCGCGGCGTACGGGGCAGCGGCCCCCGTGGAGGTTCGTACCAGGAGACCTCCAGGGAATCCACCGTCGGCGGGTCCCAGGGATCGCCGGAGCCGGCCGGGAGAGTCAGGTCGATTCGAAAGCGAACGGCCTGGCAGCCTTCGAGCAGGGACAGCTCTTGCACCGGACCGAAGACCTCCGTCCCCGAGGGGAACAGGTCCTTCTCCCCCAGGAATCGGAGCCGTACCGCACCGCTCCCCGGTCGGGCGGTCGGACGGGCTCCACGCCAACGGGTGACCCCCAGGGGAGGACGCACCCGATCGGAGAGCACCCCGAAGGTCAGCGGGCGCCGCAGCACGTTCTCGCTCGGCTCATCGATCACGAGGCGGGCCTCGGAGGCAGCCGGATCGAACGACCCTCCCCCCTCCCGCAGGATCCAGGCCTCGCGCGAGGCGACCTGACCGGGAACCCGGACCCAACCTCCGGCCACCAGGAGCAGAGGGCCGTCGACCTCGAGCTCCCCCTGGACGAACAGATCCCCTCCGGCGATCAGGATCGTCCAGGGAAGGTCACGCTCCTGGACCGAGGCCAGCCAGGCGGACAGCACCTGGAGATCCCTGGGCCTTCCCCGCGGCGGCTCGAAGTCCGGTCCCATCGAAGGCACGCTCCAGTCCTGCACGCCGCGCGTGCGCAGGCGCCAGGCCGCATGGGATTCCCCCTGCTGCCAGGCATGCTCCCCCGTTTCCACCCGCCGGCGGAGGTTGCCGTCGATCCAGAGAGCCCCCTGGGAACGCAGCACGACCGTCCCCTCGCCAACGAGGTCACACTGCGCAGCGTCACGCACGCGGATCAGCTCGGCGTGCACGTCCTTGCGTGGCTCGGCCCCCTGGAGGATGACCTCCCCCTCGCGACCGTCCCCCGCGGCCCGGGGATAGCGGATGCGGACCTCCCCGGCTTCGACGTCCCAGAAGGCCGTACCGTCGAGATCGAAGAGGGCTTCCGGAGAGCGCAGGTCGGTGCTCGAGAAGTCTTCCTCCAGCCGGCCGACCCGGGGTCCGACGACCTCGATCTCGACCGTGGCCTGGGGCCGCCACTTCACGGGAGCACCCCCCAGTCCGCAGAGGGACAGGCGCGTCGGGTCGATCCAGAGGTAGACCGTGCCCGGATCCAGGGCGCGCAGGGCCTGGGACCCGCGCGCCTCTCCCCAGGTGGGACGCAGTTCGATGCGGGCACCGTCGCGCTGGTTCTCGACCAGCCTCACCCGCAGGGGAATGCGGTCCAGGAGGGTCGTGTTCTCTTCGGTCGTGCGGAAGGCGCGCAGCTCGAACTCGCTCGCTTCCAGGGTAGTCGGATCGAGGGGTCTTCCGCACTGGATCCGGATCGGACTCAAGGGGCCGAGGATCGACTCTTCCAGGAGCAGGTAAGGAGGGTCGTCGGTCGGGAACAGATCCAGGAACAGGCTCTCTCCGGCCTCGCGTCCGACCGTGCGGAAGGAGAAGCGCAGGGTCGCGGCCAGGGGGACCTGGGTCTGGGAGCGAATCCCGTCCGGCCTTGGAAAACCGGCCAGCTCGACGCGGTAGTCCTGGCCGGGCAAGAAGCCGCCATCCTCCAGGTCGGGGGAGCGCGGCAGCTCCGGGTGGAACAGGAGCTGGTAGGGAAGCACCTCGAAGCGACCGTCCACCGCTTCCCCGTCGGGCCCGGTGATGCGCACGCTCTCCGCATGGATGGACGAGCGATCCAGGGGCTCGGAAAAGTGCAGCACCAGGCTCTCGTTCAGGGCCACGTTGGAACGCCCGGCCTGGAGGAAACTCTGCAGCTCGAGCAGCTTGGGCAAGCGGTCCCGGGAGTCGCAGGCGCCCGGGACGAGGGCTCCGAGGAGAAACAGCCCGAGCCGAAATGAGCGAGCCGCCATGCCTCCATGGAAGCACGACGGCCAGCGCGAGAAAACCTCGGGGGAGAGAAACCCTCTCCCCGTGCCTTCAGTTCTCTCCGAAGGCGGCCAGGGCCAGGGTCGAGAGCGTCGGGCTCAGCCCCGTGGACGAGATGTCGTTCACGAAGGTCAGCCGGATCTGAACGCCCACGGCACCGTCGAGGTCCTGGATGCTGCTGAACCAGGAGGCATCGTCGTTGAAGAACGTGATGTTGGCGTCCTGGACACTGATGATGTCCCCGTAGATGTCCATGTTGCCGGGCTCCGCGTCGACCGCTCGGCGGTTGGCCCCGTTGATGAAGCTGGCGCCGCGGTAGTCCACCAGGACCTGGGTCCCGGCGGGCTGATCGGCCGGAGCCGGATCGAGGATCGGGTCGAGGTAGTTCGGGGTCATGCCGTCCAGGAGATCGTCCTGGAAGCGGAACCAGATGCTGTAGGCCCGGCTGATCCGGATGACCGTGTCGATCTGCCCGAAGTAGAACGTGTTGTCCGCGCTGGGTGTGGCGAGCCCGGGGGGCGTCGAGATCGGGTTGAAGCCTCCACCCGGACTCAGCTCGAGGTCCGGGTTCACACTGCGGGGGTTGCCCAGGGAGTCGGTTCCCCCCGTCGAATGGATCCGGAAGTTGGGGACGCGGGGGGTGGGGACCAGACCCGGGGCCTGTCCCAGGCCGGCGTTGAAACGGTTCAGCCCGATGGCGCTGTTCGAGGGGAAGGTCGCGAACTCCATCAGGAGCGGGAGGGCCACGGAGCGGACTCCGCCCGCAGGGTAGATCGATCCGGTGTTGTCACGGTCGTACACGGCGCTCAGGTTGGCGCCGTTGGGGTTCGGAGCGAACTCGACGTCCATCGGGACGCCGGCCCCTCCCGCGCCACCGGTCGCGAGGATGGCCGTGTTCTGCCAGGTGTAG
>JAUIEE010000477.1 GCA_030428965.1 bacterium
GCCCGTGATGCGGGTGTCGGTTTGCTTGAGCAGACGTACCGCGTCCCTGAGCTCGGCGAAGTAGTTGAGCGCCCAGTTGTCCGCGGGCACGCCCTGGGCGAGGGCGGTGGCCTCGTCGGTCGGATACCAGCCCGGCGGCGTATCGTTCGGGGGCAGGCTCTGGAGCATGTCGATCGTATCGAGCATCACGTCGCTCGAGTCGTTGAGCAGTTCGCGGGTACTGTTGCCGCCCAGGTCGTAGGCATCGCGTAGGCGATCCTTCAGCTTGTCGGTGACCGGAGCGTCCCCGAGCAGGAACTCGGAGATGGCCGGGATGTGGGGCATGGCGGGACTGCCCTTGAACATGCGCTGGATCTCCCTGGAGACGCAGACGACCGGCAGGGAGTGGCCGGGGAGCTGGGATACGGCCCAGCGGTTGACGAAGCCGTCGTCAGCCAGGTGGTCGCCGGGTTTCGCGGTTTCGATGAAGCGCTGGCCGCTGAAGTGGGAGAGGTTGCCGTCCGGATAGCCCACGCGCTGGATCGAGGCGAGCTCCCCGGCTTGGTGCATGCCGTAGATCTTGCCCAGGGACGGGTGCAGGCCGGCCCAGCCGTTGCCCAGGTCCAGGGTCTGTCCCGGAGATAGCGAGAGGGTCGGGCGCAGGCTGGTGTATTCGGGATCGCCGTGCGGGATGACGGAGTTGATCGCGTCGTTGCCGCCCCGCAGGAAGATGAAGAGCATCTTCTTGGGAGACGAGGGGGCCTGGGCGGAGGCATTGAGCCCCAGACCGTGGAGGCTCGCGGCGGTCAGGGTTGCGCTGCTCAGCCCCAGGAAGTTGCGGCGATTCATGGGGTTCCTCACTGTTGAATGAACTGGGGAAGGGAGAGCAGGTACACGCAGAAGACGTTCAGGCGCCGGTCGTACTCCTCCTCCAGGGAAGGATCCAGAGGAGCCGCCTGGCCGAAATCGTCGGTCGCCAGGAAATCCCGGGTCATGACCCTCTCTTCCATGCTCAGGTTGCCCGGGAAGAGGTAGTCGGCGAAGAAGTTCGTGATGGCGTTGGTGTTCGTCAGGGGGACGCTGTTGTCCTCGAGGATGCTGCGCACGTCGAAGGTCACCCCCACGTAGGGCGACTCGTAGATGAACTTCTTGAAGATGAAACCGCCCAGCAGCTTGCCCGCTCCGGTTTGAGCCGTGGCGATCTCCGGATAGCCGTCCGGCGTCGCCCAGCGGAAGAGAGGCTGGTTGAGTACCCCCTCCAGCTGGATGGAGAGGGCATCCAGGCGAGAAGGCTGGTCGATCTGGCCGTCCAGGCCCCGTACGGTGGCGACCAGGGCCTCCAGGGGCGTGCGGACCTTGTTCCAGCGCAAGGCCGGCCAGCGGAAGGCCGGGTCCAGGAAGAGGGCTCGCAGCACTTCACGAATGTCCCCGTCCGTGGCGAGCCACCTGTCTCTCAGCTTGGAGACCAGGCGTGGCTTGGGATCGTCCCGCAGGAACTTCTGAATCAGCTTGCTGCACACGAATTCCGCCGTGTGGGGCAGGCTCGCCAGGTGATCGAGAACGTCGTAGCCGTCCTGGATCGACTCGGGGCCCGAGCGAGGCGGCAGGACCAGCTCCCAGGGCGTCCCTTCGAACAGGATCTTCTGCCCCTCGTCGTGTCGTCCGTGTTTGTAGCGGAAGGACCAGAGCGGTTGGGTGCCGGTGTTGCACACCGCGTGAGGATCTCCGTAGAGGTGGGGGGCGACCTGGCAGACCGACCAGCCCGTGAAGGCACGGGCCACTTCCTGCACGTCCTGCTCGGTGTACAGGTTGTCGACGCCCAGGGTGTGGAGCTCGAGCAGCTCGCGGGCGAAGTTCTCGTTGGGCTCCAGCTTGGAGTTCGAGTCGTTGTCCAGGTAGATGATCATGTTGGGACCCGTGGCGCTCGCGTAGAGCAGGTCCCGGAACTTGCCCAGGGAGTTCTGGCGGAAGAGCTCGTTCTCTTGCCATTCCAGGTAGGTCGTCCTGGCCTGGGCGGGACCCTGCAAGATGCGGAACAGGGTCCAGTAGTCCGTGTTGAAGTGGTTCTCCCAGAAGTCGACCATCTGCTCCTGCAGCTGCTTGCGTGAGTAGATCGCACGCAAGAGGTTCATGCGCACGAGGTCCTTCAGGCCAACCGTGCCGTAGGGGGAAGTCGAAACCGGGATCTGGCTCAAGAGGGACTCGAACCCGGGAGTCTCCTGGATCGAGCTCGGGTTCAGTTGTTCGTTCAGGTAGGGGACCAGGCCCATCTGCTCGATGCGATCCAGGCTGTCCAGGTTCGGGCCGTAGGCCATGCGTCGCAGGACGTGTCCTACCAGCTCGGTGTGGTCGCTGCTCGAAGCGCTGGAAGGGGGCGCGCCCGACCGGTGTTCCAGAGCTCTTCCCGGGGAAGTCTGGGCGAAGGGAATCGAGATCAGAGTCAGAAGGAAGCCCGGGGCCGCGGCCAGGCACAGCCCGACCCTCCGCTGATGAACGAACATGTTGTCTCCTCTGCCGAAGGATCCACCGCTCGCGCCTTGCACCCGCGTAGAACAAGGGCGTTGGAGCCGTAGAGAACGTCGCTACGACGATGTCGTTTCGGGGTAGGTTCCACAAGATCGACGGTCATCGTCTTTTCCCAAACAAGTCGATCTAAAAGATCCATCATGAGTGGGCCTTAATACCTTGGGGTGGACCCTGCAGTTCTTCACGGAGGCCAGCTCGTTCGAGTCGAATGCGCGAGAATCGAGGAGCACAGGCCCGAACGTAGAGCGGCCCGGCGCACGTTGCCGTGCGCCGGGCCGCTTGGCCAAGCCAGGGGGCTCCTTCTACCGTCGAGTCGCCGACACGCTGCGCGTCGGGAAACCGCTCCAGGTGCCGGAGTAGTCCGAGTCTCCAGCCGCGTTGAAGGCGCGAACCCGGTAGTGGACCTCGTCTCGACCTCCGGGGGCGTCCCGGAACGAGGTGGAGTCGAGGCCTGTGGCCCCGATCTTCTTCCAGCTGCGACCGTCGCGTGAGCGCTCGATCTCGAAGCCGGCCTCGTTCTCCGAACCATCCGTCCAGGACAGGGCCCAGGCACCTTCCGGCGACTCCTGAACTCGCAGGTCCCGGGGCGCTGCGGGCACGCTGGATGCGATTCCACGGGTCTCGAGCATCAGGTAGTCCACGAACAGGGTGTCCAGGGCAGACCGACCCGCGGAGCGATCGGTGTCGCGCACCCGGACCTGCAGCGGACCGCGCAGACCCGAGGGAAGCCTCAGCTCCAGCGGCAAGCCGGGCTCGGTGTTGTCGATGCGCAGCAAGTCCTGGAATGGGCTGCCGTCGGCCGAGAAGCTCAGCTGGAAGGCCTCGTCTTCCGTCGAAGCGCGGCGGTGGGCCTGGACGTGCAAGACGACCTCATCACCGGGCACCAGGTCGAAGGTCCAGGTGTGCTCCAGAACACTGCGGTTGCGTCCGCGTCGGCCGGGGACCTCACGTTCCTGGAGAGTCTTCCAGACCCCATCGGAGCGAAGGATGTCGTCATCCTGGGTGCTCGGTCTCCCCGGACCGCTCAGCGGGCGCGGCGGTACGTGCCGGTACTCGCACTTGTCGATCGTGCCGTCCCCGTCCGAGTCCAGTTCGCACTCGTCCGGGATGCCGTTCTTGTTGCAATCGTCGAAGATCTCACACTCGTCGGGCGTGCCGTTGGCGTTGCAGTCCAGCAGACTCTCGCAATCGTCGGGCGTTCCGTTCGAGT
>JAUIEE010000018.1 GCA_030428965.1 bacterium
CGGAGACGACACACGTCGTGAGCGGATAGGGGTTCCTGGCCTCTTCGATGATGGCGAGGTAGCGCTCGGGGTCGGCGTTGAACTTCTTGACGCAGCCCTTGCAGCACAGGCGGACCTCCTGGCCCTCGTGCTCCAGGATGACGGGGTCGCCCATCGATCCGAGCGCTTCGCCGGAGACGACGCAGACATCGAGGGGGTAGGTCGAGACCCCCGTCGAGTCCTGAGGGCCGCAGCAGCCGCATTGGGCGAGCGCGGCGGGGGCGAAAAAGGCGAAACAGACCAACAGCAACCAGTGAGCGGCCTTCATGGGTGTCTCCTTGACGGGGTATACCCCAGTAGGGTTGAAGAAGCAGACGTCTACTCTGCAAATTGAATGCCGGCGGAAGATCACTCCCCGGACGCTGGCTCTCTGGGGGAGATTCCACGAGTCTCCGTCGACTCACCAGAATCTGGCGTTGGGCTCGCCAGTATCTGGCGGGATGAAGGCCACCTCCTTTTCCCCGCCAAGCGATGCATCATGGACGTCCGGTGACGTGGTGGAAACTGAAGTTGAACAGCTCGCGCTTCTGCCCGGGGGCAAAGACGACGCGGATGTCGATGGCGATGGGCAAGCTGTAGGATTCAGGCAAGAGCAGGCGAAGATAGGCGGCATCCGCGGATGGGGTGAGCGAATAGGACTCGGGTGTCCCGATGTCGTCGTCCTCTGCATCGCGCCGTACCACGTCGGCTGTGGCTTCGAGCGCCGTTACGGGCAGGGGTTTGGTGAAGTTGTTGTAGAGATACAGGCGAAACTCCCGATCGGAGACCATCACCCCCTCCAGGTGATGCCATTGGTCCGGCGCCATGAAGAACAGGCCTCCGTGCTTGGCACTGTGATCTGCGTGGGCCTTCTCTCCAAGTGCCATCGCCACGGTGTCCATACCGCAGATGGGACAGTCCACGGGCGTTTCGTAGGACCGGCCGCTCTCGCAGTCCATCGGGCAGCGGTAGACCGTGGTCCCTTCGTGAGCCTCGTGGACATGGTGCTCCGGGTTCGGATCGTTGTGGGCGGAGTCGACTGTCTCTCCATGCCCATGATCGGCGCCCGTGCTGTGGCCGTGGTCAGCATGCGGGTGGCTCACCTCGGGCGGCTTGTCCGCGACCCGACAGCCGACCGCGAGCACGGCAAGGAGAGTCCATGTCGTTGTCTTCACTCCATAACCCCTCTAGAGAAGCCCAGGTCGCACTGTGCACGATCGCTAGTGCTTCCGGGACGATTCAGGCTCCGGACTGCAGGATCTCGATGCTCACTGGTCTGCCGTTGAAGACCGGCATCCCGCAAAGGGCATCCCTGTCCTCACTGGAGTGGAGATGGTTGACGTTGACGCCGGGGTACTTCTCGGCGCTCGTCATCCCAGAACCGTAGACATGGCCCCAGTGCTGGTGGACCGCGATCACCCCTCTGGAGATCTTCTTGGAGGTCCGCGCCTCGATTTCGATCTGGCCGCTCTCTGAGCGGATACGGATCCGATCTCCCGTCCCGAGTCCGATGTCCCGCGCATCCTCTTCGTTGACGATGGCCCAGTTGCCGCGCAGTTTCTCGGCGAGATGCGGGATGTTGTGGGTCCAGGAGTTGTAGCTCTCATGCCTGCGAGCCCCCGAGATGAGGATGTAGGGAAAGTCCTCGCGAACACGCGGAGGCCGCTGCAGGGCAGCGTTCAGCTCGTCGAAGAACCGTTCGGGGGCCAGGTGGATCTTGCCGTCAGCGGTCCGGATACCACGCGAGAAGAAGCTTCCGAAGGCGAAGGGCCTCCCCCGCGCTCCGCGGGGGCTGCGCTTCAAGGTCCGGTAGGACGGGGTCTTCCCGAAGAGCAGGTACCGGTTCAGCAGGGAGGGGCTGAAACCGATTCCGACGAAGTCCAAGAACCTGGCCAGCTTGTCGAAGAGGGGATTGTTGAGGAAGGGCACTCGGGCCGCTCGCGAAATGTCCTTGAAGATCTCCCATTCCCCACGGCACTCACCGGGAGGGTCGACGACCTTGGGGCGTAGCTCGGCAAAGGGATACTGGTTGAATGCGTCGACCAGGAAGTGCCAGGACTCCCGCTCGTAGGCGGTCGCGGCGGGCAGCACGTAGTCGGCGAAGGTGGCCGTGTCATTGAGAAAGATGTCGACGACCACGAGCAACTCGAGCTCCCTCAAGGCCCGCTCGATTTTGGCCGTATCGGGGAAGCTGATGACGGGATTCCCTGCGATCACGACCAGGGCGCGGACCTGCCCCTCGCCCTCGGTAAGGATCTCGTCGGGCAGGACGGAACAGGGTAAGCCCCCAAAAACCGGCGGGAAGTTGCCGATCCGCGAGGGGGAGTGGTTCCTTCGGCGAGTGAACTTCTCGATCAGCTTCGGTGTATCGATGACCCCTGGGTTGTAGTAAAGCCCTCCTGGGCGGTCGATGTTCCCCGTCATGGCGGTCAGACTCGCCAGAGCCCATTCGGTGAGGACGGAGTTGTGGCTCGTCTGCACGCCGACGCGGCTCGAGAGGAAGGCACCATCAGCGCTCGCAAACTCGCGGGCGACGGTCCGGATCGTGTCCGCCTCGAGGCCGGTGATCGCCTCGGCCCACTCCGGTGTCCAGTCCACGCAACGCTCGAGCCAAACTTCGAAACCGGAGGTGTGGGCTGCGATAAAGTCCGCGTCGACCAGGTCCTCGGTGACGATGGTCCGGATCATGGCGAGCAGAAGAAAGAGGTCCGTTCCCGGGCGGATCGGCAGGTGGAGGTCCGCCATCCGGGCGGTCTCACTGAAGCGTGGATCGACGACTACGAGCTTGCAGCCGGCAGCCTGGGCCGTCTTGAGGTCCCGGCCGATGTGCGGTCTGCGCTGGAGCAGGGTCAGCCCCTGGGTGACGACCGGGTTGGTGCCAAGGAGAATCGCGTACTTCGCACCCGTGACATCGGGTTGCAGGATCAGGTTCTCGTTGCCGTAGAGCTCCTCGGCGACGACGCCGCGATCGGAGTATTCCAGGGAGAGCACGTTGTAGCTGTTGGGCGAGCCGAAGGCATGGCAGAAGGTGTTGGCGATCGTGATTCCCAGGGAGTCGGCGGCGTTGCCCCAGTAGGTGGCGATGGCGCGGGGGCCATGGCGACTCGCGATGTCGCGCAGCCGCGTTCCGATCTCCCGCGTGGTCGTTTTCCAGTCCAGGCGCTCCCAGCCTCCGTCGCTGCGCTTGAGGGGGTGGAGCAGGCGGTCTTTGGAGTTCTGGTAACCGAGCAGGTTGCGCCCCTTGACGCAGATGTAGCCTTCGGAGATCGGATGGGCACGATCGGGCTTCAGGCCGACGATCTTGTCCCCCGACACCTCCAGCTCAAGACCACAGAAGGGCTCGCAGGCACCGATCTTGCACACGCTGAGGGCTTTCCTGGTCTTCTCCTCGGGCATGTAGAGCTCCTTGTTCCCTGGGGGTTTCCGTAGGAGGCATCAGCGTCCTCCATCCAGCTCCAGTCCCTCGGGCCAGGGGGCGCCGGCCTCGATCCAGCGCCGGATGCGCGCGATCTCATCGGATTCTAGAGGACCGTCGGGCGGCATCGGATAGATCTTGCGATCGAAATCGTCGTCGGTCGCCTCGAGCATCCAGAGCAGGCGGCTCTGGTCAGCGTTTCCGGGGATGATGGCGGGCTGAGCGTGCGCCTCGGAGAGGTCGCCTCCACTCAGCGCTGTTGCGCGCGTGTCCAGGCGGTAGCCGCTCTTTTGCCTGCGTGGCCCGTGACACCTCAGGCAGTTGCTCTCGAAGAGCGGCCTGATGTCGCGCTCGAAGTCGACGGAAACGACGGCCTCTGACGGAGGGGACGCGTCGGCGGGAGTGGCGGGAGCCGGCTGCTGGGTAGAGACGGACAGGGAGTCGACCCAGTTGGACCCCGGATCACTCCTGAGCTCTTCGATCTTGCCCATCCAGTAGGCGGGATCCTTGTCGAACTCTCTGATGCAGCCCCCGCAGCACAGGTAGATCTCCTGGCCTTCGTGCTCGATGATGCGAGCCGTTCCGAATTCGAGGATGGAGTCGCCCGAGACCGCACAGGTCGTGGTCCCGAAGCTCTTGGGGACCTCGGTCACCTGGCCGCCTTGCGCCCCGCCCATTCCGCCGTGCATCCCGCTGTGCATTCCGCCCATCCCGCTCATGCCGCCCATTGCGCCGTGCGGTTGGCCGCCACCGGATGTCGCGGGAGGGGCGACTCCTTCGGCCAACAGGTTGCGCGGGGGAGGATGCGAGGCGGCACCTGACTGCGTCTGGTCAGCTCCGAACATGGCGACCCGCTCCGGTCGCGAACACGCACCGACCAGCAAAACCGGCATCAGGCAGACCCAGCTCCATCGCATCGGGGAGCGCCTCCGTCTCATTCACTCGACTCCAGGACAAGACCTTCTGGCCAGGCCGCCCCCGCGTCGATCCAGCTCCGGATCGCCTCGATCTGCTGCCGATCCAGACGCTGGTCGGCTTTGGGCGGCATGGGATAGACCTCGGCGTCGAAGTCGTCCTCCGTCGCCGAGATCATCAGGAAGAGCTGACTGGCGTGGCTCTCCCCCGGCACGATGGCTGCCCGACCGGTGCTCTGACCGATCTCGCCCCCGGCGAATGCGGGAGCCTTCGCGTCGAGCCGGTAGCCGCTCTTCTGCTTGGCGGGACCGTGACAGGACAGACAGGAGCGCTCGAGGATCGGTCGGATGTCGCTGTCGAAGCCGAATGAAGCAGGAGGAGGCTCGACGATCCCTGCGGACTCTGGAGGAGTATCCGCATGTTCCACGCTGGAGGCGCTCTCGGGGTCAAGCAGCCGGGACACCGCGTCGCCGAGCAAGTCCCCGTGGGTCAGGCTTCCCCCCCAGTGACCGACCAGCGCAGCGAGCGCCGCCGCTGTGAGAGTCCCGGCCTTCCAGACGCGCGACCCCAGCTTCTGTCGTCGCGCCCGGATGGCCAGCACCGCGGTGACGACGAGCAGGATCGCGAGCAGGCTTCCGCCCCAGCGATGCAGGAGGACAATCACCTGCGTGTGGGTGTTGGTGGCAAACACGCCGGAGTAGCCGTGCTGGGGGGCGAGCGCCCATCCCATGACCGCCGCCACCAGTGACGACATGGCGGCGATCATCAGGCAGAAGAACGCGATGTCCTCGAAGGAGCCCTTGTACTTCCACGCGAGCAGCAGGGCGAGGGCTGCCATCACGACCGCGGCGATGGGGAAGTGGACGGTGGCGGGGTGCAGGGCGCCCGCCAGCTCCCACAGGCGTTGCAGGAAAGAGGCCTCTCCGACGTGGGTCGTGGCTGGTGTGAAGACGAGCGCGTGGAAGGGCATGTGTTCAGAAGCTCCACCCGGGGCCACCAGAGTGTGGCAAACCCGGTGCCAAGATCTGAGATCGCAGATCGGGCGCGTGCGCCTGCCTTTACGTTTTCCCAGGGCGCCAGAAACTGGTGAGTCCGGTCACCAGTTTCTGGTGGGTTACAGTGGGCAGTCTGTGGACAGACACGCAGCGGATCCGGGGCAGAGATCGGGCACTGAATTTGCCACGTCCCCTCAACTGCAACCTGTCTTTCTTTGGGAGTACCCGAATGCGCACCCTCCTCCAGTCCCTGGCACTTCTCTCTTTCCTGTACCTGGCTGGCTGTTCGACGACCCCCCACGACGCCGACGGACACCACCACGACGACGGACATCACGAGCACGCGCCCCATGGGGAAGAGGCCGTGCCTGATGCGACCCCGACCCCGCAGCCTGGTCCTGAGACGGAGACGCACTCAGACACGGAGCCCGCGGGCCACTTCCATCCAGAAGGCACTCCCGCCGACCACGAGCACGAGGACGGCGTCGCCATCCTCTACCGCTGTGAGATGCATCCGGAGGTCATCGAGGCCAAGCCGGGACGCTGCCCCGTGTGCGGGATGCACCTCAAGCCCGTGCCCGCCGAGGAATAGCCTTGCTCAGAGCGTCTCCCTGGGCCGTGCTCGTCTGCGCTCTGGCGGGTTGCGCGGTCCCCCCGAAGGGTGGCTTCGACGAGGTCACGGAGCTCGTGCGGCGTCGCTTCGATCTGACGGTCCACTGGTATCAGGGCGGCGCCGAGGACACGGCAGCCGTGGCGACGGTGGCACGCCAGCTGGCGCAACCTCTGACCCTGGAGGCCGCGCTGCAGATCGCGTTGCTCAACAACCGCTCGCTGCAGGCGAGCTTCGAGGAGCTGGGCATCGCTCAGGCCGACCTGATCCAGGCGGGGCTCCCGAAGAACCCGAGCCTGGATGGGCTCATCCGTTTCCCTGGCAACGTCGAGCTCGGCTGGGTTCACGACCTTTTGGATCTCCTGCTCCTGCCCGCCCGAAAACGCCTCGCCGACCGGGAGTTCGCGGCGGTGCGGCTCAAGGTGACGCAGGAGGTCCTGGATCTCATCGCCCTGGTCAAGGTCGCCTTCTTCGAGCTGCAGGGCGAGCTCCTGTTGAGCGAGGTCCTCGCCTCGACCGCGCAGGCAGCCCGCCTGGCCCACGAGTTTGCGCTCCGCCAGTTCGAGGCGGGAACCATCAACGAGCTCGACCTGCTGATGCGTCAGGCGAGCTACGAGGATGCCAAGCTCGACCTCTTCCAGCGCGAGATGGCGGTCCGGGAGGGACGTGAGCGGCTCAACCGCCTCCTGGGAGTCTGGGGCTCGGCCACCGCCTGGCAGATCGCGGACCGGCTCCCGGCCCTTCCACCGGCCGAGATGGGTCTCGATGCCATGGAATCCCTGGCTGTGGCGACGCGCCTCGATCTGGCGGCGGCGAGAATCGAGTCCGAGCGGCTGGCGGATGCCCTGGACGTCGAAGAGGCCTGGCGCTGGGTTCCCCTGGCTGAGGCGGGCGTCAGCGCCGAGCGGGAGCCAGAAGGCACGTGGCGGGTAGGTCCGAGTCTGAGCCTCGAGCTTCCGCTCTTCGACCAGGGCCAGGCGAAGGTCGCTGTGCTCCTGTCCGAGCTGCGCCGGAGCCAGCGGCTCGAAGAAGCGCTCGTGGTCGACATCCACGCCGAAGTCGGCGACGCCAGGAACAAGCTGGTCGCCAGCCGGCAACAGGCCGAGCACTATCTCGGCACGGTCATCCCCCTGCACGAGCAGATCGTGCTGAAGAGTCAGGAGCACTACAACTTCATGCTCATCGGGCTCTACCAGCTCCTGGAGGCCAAGTCCGGCGAGCTCGACGCCTACACCCACTACGTAGAGGCGCTTCGGGACTACTGGGTCGGGCGGGCGGAGCTGGAGAGAGCCATCGGCGGGCCGCTGCCGTGAGCTCGCCGCCAGGAGGACATTCCATGAAGATCATCAGGAAGAAGTGGCTGGTGTGCGGAGCGACTCTCCTGGGAGTCGCCCTGGTCTGTATCCACTTCACAGCCTTCGCGGACGACCGCCCGGCCTACGTGCCGGTCGTCACTCCCAACGGGGTCTCGCTGCCCTGGAAGATGGAGGATGGCTTCAAGGTCTTCGACCTCACCGTGGAAGAGATCGAGTGGGAGATCGCACCGGGCATGGTCGTCAAGGCCTGGGGCTACAATGGCCGGACGCCTGGTCCGACCATCGAGGTCGTCCAGGGAGACAAGGTCCGCATCTACGTCACCAACCTGCTGCCGGAGCAGACCGCGGTGCACTGGCACGGGCTGCTGCTCCCTCCGGGCATGGACGGGGTGTCGGGCCTGACCCAGCGCGGTATCCCCACGGGTGACACTTTCCTCTACGAGTTCACCGTGAACCAGCCGCCCGGCACCCAGATGTACCACTCCCATGGCGACGAGATGGTGCAGATCGGTCTCGGCTCGATGGGCTTCTTCATCATCCATCCCAGCGATCCGGATTTCCGTCCGGTCGATCGCGACTTCGCCATCTTCCTCAGCGAGTGGTCGGTCGAGCCAGGCTCGTCCGTTCCGGATCCCAGTGTGATGACCGACTTCAACATCTTCACCTTCAACAGCCGCGCGTTCCCCGGGACCGAGCCGCTGGTGGTCAAGACCGGAGACCGGGTACGCATCCGTATCGCCAACGTCGCCCAGGATGCCCATCCGGTCCATCTCCACGGCTACCAGTTCAAGGTCACCGGGACCGATGGCGGGCCCATACCGGAGTCAGCCCAGTGGCCCGAGACCACAGTCCTCGTGGCGCCCGGGCAGACGCGGGATTTCGAGTTCGTGGCCGATGTCGCCGGCGACTGGGCGATGCACTGCCACAAGCGTCATCACCCGATGAACGCCATGGGTCACGGGATCCCGAACACCATCGGCGTCGACCAGTCGGGCATCGCCGCGGAGATCCGAACCCTCCTGCCCGGTTACATGCCGATGGGCGAGCATGGGATGCACGAGATGGCCGACATGGGAATGGCGGGCCCACCGAACACGCTACCGATGATGGGCGGGGAGGGACCCTTCGGTTCCATCGCCATGGGGGGCATGTTCACGGTGCTCAAGGTGCGTGATAGCCTGGAGAGCTACGAGGACCCCGGCTGGTACTCCCATCCACCGTCGGAGCTGGCCGAGTCCATCCACGACCGCTACGTCTGCCCGGTGCATCCTGAGCAGGTCTACATGATCCCAGGCCGATGCCGTCGGGCGGACTGCGGCAAGAAGCTGGTTCTCCACGAGCGTTGAGCCGAGCTGAGCGTCGGCTTCGGTTTCGGACAGCTCATAGTCCCGATGACTCGGGCCGAGCCAAAAGGGTTGACGACGTCTCGATCCCTTCTAGAATTCGGCCCAAAGGTACACGCAAAGGAAACGAACATGATCCGCAACCTCCTCCTGGCGATCACCCTCATCGCGGTCTCTGCCTTGGCTCAGGAGCGCACTGCCCTCCAGAAGCACGTCGACTTCTTTGACCGCAACAATGATGGTGTCATCAAGGTCTCCGAGACGGCCGAGGGCCTCAGTGCTCTCGGCCTCGGACCAACTCGGAGCTGGGCCCTGGCCGTCGCGATCAACGGTGGGCTCGGCCGCGCGACCGGCGCGCCCTGGTATGACGCGCTGACCGTCCGTACCGACGCGATCCATATGGGCAAGCACGCGAGTGATACCGACATCTATGACGAGCAGGGGATGTTCGTACAGGCGGAGTTCGACCGGCTCTTCGACACCCACGACAGCAACGGCGACGGCGCCTTGAGCGCCGAGGAGTTCGAGGACTTCTACCGCGACAACAAGGAAGACAGCGCCGGAAGTCTGGCCTCCCGGGGCGAGTTCGGGCTGCTGCTGGAGATTGCCGGCGAGACCCGCGTCACGGGCTGGGGTTTCTGGGGTCCCCGGACGACGCGTGTCCTCACTCGCACGACCCTGGAGGAGTTCTACGAAGGAACGCTCTTCTACACCATCGCTGGTGAGACGGTGCCGTTCTGACCGCTGGTCTTCCCTGCGTCTTGCGGCCGCGGTGTCGGCTCTGAGCGCCACGGCCCGTCCCCTCTCCAACAGCTCGCGGCCCCGCCATGCGACGAACGCCATTGCTTCTCTTCGGAGCCCCCTTACTGGCCTTGCTGGCCTTGCTGGCCGTCGCAAGCCTCTGGCTGTTGTCCCCAACGCCCCCGTCCGCGCCCGACCGCGAGCTGCCCGCCCTTCCGGGCAGAGCCCCCGCTCCCCCAGCGTTCCCTCTGTCCGCCCAGCCCGCGCAGACGCTCGAGACGCGGGACGCTGCGCCCGAGGCCACGGTGGCCGAGGATGACGACCTCGAAACGCTGCGGGGCGTCGTTCTCGGTCCGGGTGGCGCTCCAGTCCCCGAGGCACAGGTCCGGCTCATGCAGCGTCGGGAGACGGCACCGGGCGGAGACCTTGTCGCGATGTTCAGCGCGGCCCACGCCGGCCGGGACACCATCGCGGAGACCGTCACGGACTCGACCGGCGCCTTCCAATTTTCCCCCGACGTACCACCATACGGTGACCTCGTCGCCTCGATTGTGGGCCTGGCGGAGGGTAGTCGACCGTGCGATGGCTACGGGCCCTGGCTCCTGGAGCTTGCCCAGAGCGCAGACGTTCGGGGAACGGTCGAGGATCACAGTGGCCGCCCGCTGGCGGGCGTGCATCTCTCCTTGCTGGCCTTCGACTTCGCCCGACTCAAGCCTGTCCAGACCCTGGAAACCAGGAGCGCCGCCGACGGGAGCTTCTGCTTCCGGGCGGGTCCGCGGCCGGAAGGCTGGGTCTTGTGGGCCCGCACCAGCGATGGGCGGACCGCTGCCCTCGACCACATTCTGCCCCCCGCCTCGGCCCTGCGCGTCCGCTTTGCACAGCCCGGAGGACTGCGCGGGCGCGTGTCGACCGGGGCGTGGGACGAGGCCGTCGTCGCGCGCCTGCTGCTCCTTGGGCCCGCGGGGGTCGTCGTCACCGAGACGGATGCCGAGGGACGCTATGCCCTGCCGGCCCTCAGCTCCGGGACCTGGCAACTGCACCTGCGCGCAGCGAACCGGAGCATAGATCGAGAGATCCATGTCCTTCCTGGGCAGGAGACCGTGTTCGACCTCCGGCTGGAGGAGGCCGTCGCCCTGGACCTGACGATTCTCGATGGGACGACAGGAGCTCCCGTTGCCGAGGCTCGGGTCGCCGTCGTGAGTCGGGCTGACGGCAGCGCCAGCCGTCAGGACGGGATCAGCGACGCGCGCGGAAGGCTCGCTCTGCGCTCCTTCGCTCCCGGCACGTGTGTGATCCACGTGCTGGCGGCGGGACGCGCCCCGCTGGTCTTCGCCCATCCAGAGCCGTTCGCGCCCGGAGAGCAAGCTTCGCTCTCCCTGACTCTCCTTGAACCGGCAACGCTGCGGGGAACCTTACGCGACCGCTCGGGCCGGCCCCTTGCAGGACTCCGTGTCAGCTGGGTCGATGCGGGCTGGCAGGGGCTCGGCTTCGAGCACCCCCCCTCTGCCCCCAGCGCTGCGGACGGCAGCTTCGAGCTCGGAGGGCTCTCTCCGGGTGTGACCTTGGAGCTGCAGTGCGAGGACAGCCCCCAGCGCTTCCTTGTCGAGGCCCTCGAACCGGGGGAAGTGCGCGAAGGCCACGATCTCGCAGTCGACCCGTGAGATGGACGAGCTGAGCCGTCAGGACAGGGCCGATCCGATTCCTGCAGCCCGGAGAGCGGCCTCGTCAGGCCCATCTCGACGACAACAGGCGGCGAGCTGACCATCGACGACGACGGCCGGAACCACATGGATTCCGAGGCGCTTTGCCCTGGACGCGACCTCGGCTCGGCGCATGTCGAGCACCTCGACCTCGCACGACGAGCACGCAATCTTCTGGATCAACTCGACCGTCTCGTCACACAAAGCACAGCCTGCACTGAACACCTCGACCTTCCGTTTCTCGCTCACTTCATCTCTCCTCTATGTTCAGAAACTCCAGGACACACCGATGATGACGCCCGCTGGCTCGACCAACTGGACATCCGATCGCTCCGAGCCCTCTCGGATACGCGCTGTTTTCGACCGCTTCGCCCACGCGACCGCCTACTCCCGCGGCCGACAGAAGCGCTCGGCCAGCTGCTCGGCGAAGGCGACCTCCGGAAGGACGGTCTCGTCGGCGCCCAGGCGTCTGAGCAGCCGGGCCTCCTCGGTCGAAACCGCCCGTGCGATGACCAGGGCGACGCCCAACTCCTTCAGCGCCGACGCGATCAACGCGGCGGAACGGAAGTCCCGCAGCGTGATGTAGGCGATGTCGACTCGGCCGAGGCCTTCGCGAGCCAGCAGCTCGCGGTCCGTCGCATCCATGGCCAGCGCAAGCGAGACGAAGCTAGAGGCGACGGCGACACAGCGATCCTCGCGATCGATGGCGAGCACCTCGAGCCCGGCCTCCACCAGCTTGCGCGCCAGGTGCTGACCAAACCTGCCGAGTCCTATGACGGCGACACGCTTCATGCTTCCTCCGAGCTACCCGAGCAGTAGAGATCCTGGAGCATAGCGGACTCGAGGCTCCCGATCGGGTCCAGTCAAGGCGAGCAGCAGGGTCAGAGGCCCGATCCTGCCCGCGAACATGGCGATGATCACGATGAGCCGCCCGAGCTGCGAGAGCGCCTCCGATCCTCCCAGGGAGAGACCCACGGTCCCGAAGGCCGAGACGGCCTCGAAAAGGAGCGCCTCGAAGCGCCACGCCGGATCGGTGAGGCTCAGACCGAGCACGCAGAGGAAGATGCCTGCCGAGAACGCCCAGAACAGGATCGACGCCCGCCGTACGGCGGCACGGCCGAGGCGGCGGCGCAGCAGGCTGACATCGCGTCGGCCTCTCAGGTAGGAGGACGCGGCAGCAAAGAGCGTCGCGCAGGTGCTCGTCTTCAGTCCGCCCCCGGTCGAGCCCGGGGAGGCGCCGATGAACATCAGCCCCATCAGGACCAGTCGGGCGGCGCGCGGCCAGCTCTCGACCGGCGTCGAGTGGAAACCCGCCGTCCGCGCCGTGACCGACTGGAAACCGGCATGCAGAGCTCCGTGATCGCCTCCGAGCACCAGCAGGGAGAGGCCGCCGCCCAGCAGCAGCAGACAGCTCGACCACAGGACGACGCGGGTGTGCAGGCTCAGCGCAGGTCGAGTGACGAGCCTCCTGGGTCGACAGGCGGCGCGGCACAGCTCGGCCAGCGGAAAGAAGCCGAGCCCTCCGACCACGATCAGGCAGGACATGGTGCCCAGAGCGAGTCCGCTCTGGCCTATGAGGCTCTGCGACCGCAGGGAGAAACCGGCATTGCAGAAGGCGCTGACGGCATGGAAGACCGAGCGGAACAGGCGGTCCGCGACGGCACCCTCCGCCTCCATGGAGATGAAGAGGAGGGCCGCTCCGAGCGCCTCACAGACGAGCGTGAAGCCGACGGTGAAGTGCAGCAGTCCCCGGAGGCTCAGGTCTCCGGGCAGCCCGGAGTCCGGCCGCAGCAGGGCCTGGTCGCGCAGACGCACCCGCCCATGGACGGCCATCGAGAACCAGGCGATGCAGAGGATGAGCCCCCAGCCGCCGACCTGCATCAGCACGAGGATGATCCCGTGCCCGAAGCGCGTGAACGCGGTCCCGGTGTCGACGACGACCAGCCCGGTGACACAGGTCGCGCTGGTAGCGGTGAAGAGCGCGTCGACGGGGGTGAGCGCCGATCCGGGTTGCGTCGCCCGGGGGGTGAGGAGCAGACCAGCGCCACACAGGATGACGGCAGCGAAGCCGAAGATGAGAGACACCGCGCGTCCGAGCCGCCAGCGATCGACCAGCCAGCGCCAGAGGCGAAACCCCTGGGAAGCCCAGAGATACAGGCGCACGGCCTGGACCAGGAGGAGGTGGAGGGCATGGGCCGGGACCTGTGGCAGCAATAGCTGACCGGCACCCGCCAGACCCGCGAACAGCCCCAGGGCGACAGAGATCCTCGCCTGGGAGAAGTGGGCTCGCCGGTTTCCGGCAAGCAGGAACCGGAGCAGCAGGAGTGAGCCGACGGCATAGGTGACGCAGCCCTCCACAACCACGAAAACCGTGTGGATCGGGGCCTGGCGCGACCAGTGGAAACCCTCGTGGCACACGAAGGCGGCAGCGGTGAGCAACGCCAGCGCCGGGAAACTCCGCTCCAGACTCCGGACCCCACGGCGGGGGCGCGTTCCAGGACCCGTCAACAGCTCCTCCTCGCAGGACCCGAGCGGCCTACTTCGGCCGCAGCTCCTCCTCGAAGGAGCCGCAGTCGAACATGACGGCTCCGAAATAGGGGTTCTCGACGGGTCCCTTCTTCTGGATCCAGATCGCCCCTCTGTTCTTGAAGGCCATTGGACACGCGTAGATGCCCAGCTCGCTCTCGGCCGCATAGCCGAGCTCCGCGGCCGAGAGCGTCGCCCGCGTCAAGACGGCGAGCCACTGCCGGGCCTCCTGGATGTCCTGTGAGCCACCGATCGCGGAGGCCGACTCGGCGTTCCAGTCGACCAGAGCCAGCCAGCGGGAGAGACCGTCGCCGGACAGACCATCGGCGCGGGCGGCTTTCCACGCCTCCGCCAGGCGGGAGGCCGCGTCGCGGGCGGTGTCGAGATCATCGTGGGCCAGCCCGCCCGACACCTCGAGATAGAGTCGGAGAAGCTCGCCGACCGTCTGCCGTGTGGCCGCGGGGAGCTCCGTCCTCGCGGCCTGGGGCAGCCGGGGTGGATGCTCGGCCGCCGGCTCGCCGCAGCGCGGCATCCTGGTGCCGAGATAGGGGTTCTCGATGGTCGGTGTGTCTTGCAGCCAGGACGCTCCGACCATCGGGCAGTACACCTGATGGAGCAGCCAGGGCTCCGGGTGACCGAAGCGCGCTTCCAGCTCGACCATCGCGCTGGATCCGTCGGTGAAGAGCTCACGGGCCCTGTCCAGGGTCGACGCGGAGCGACCCTCGCGCGCGCCGGCCAGGAGCCTTGTGCGTAGCTCCAGCCAGCGCTGCGCCGCCTCTTCTCCAAGTCCCGTTAGAGCCGCCTCCTGGACGGCCATCTCCAACTCGGCGCAGGTTTGGCGGGCCGTGGCGAGGTCGTCCACGGCCAACGCCGCGTGCAGGAGAGATAGGCAGCGAACACAGGCCGCAGCGCTTCCAGCGTCGCCATGTCGACCTGAAAGCGGCGGGGGACGGCGGCATAGGGCAGGTTCATCATGCTGGGCAGGCCGCGGATCTGTAGCTCGCTGTCGACCTTGAAGGTGCCCGCGACTACGACCTCATCCCCCACCTCGAGCCCGGAGTAGACGAGGTAGTGGTCTCCGACCTGGGGCCCGAGTTGGACCCGGCGGCCCCGGAAGGTGGTCTGCAGACTGTCGGCCGCGGCGAGGTAGACCACCCCGACCTGCTTCTCGGTCAGGACCGCCCCCGCGGGGACGAGCAGGGGCGGGAGGCTGTCCTTGGCGCTCGAGTAGCCCAGGTCTTCCGCGGACAGGAGCGCCATGCCGCAGCGTTGGCAGGTGCTCGGCGAGTCCGCGACGACCTCGGGGTGCATGGGACAGATCCAGCGCCCCGAGTAGTTGGGCGCGATGACCTCCCCTTCGGCGTCGACCTGCGCCAGCGCCGTGGCGCGCGCGAACATGCCCGGATAGAGCTCGAGCTCGGCGTTGTGCACGTTGACGCGGACCGGGACGCTGCGGCTCTGCTCATCGACGACCGGATGGATGAATGCGATCGTGCCGGTGAAGCTCCGACCGGGGAAGGACTCGACCTCGAAGCGGACCGTCTGCCCGTAGCGCAGCCAGCTTAGGTCGGACTCGTAGGCCGTGAGCTGCAACCACAGCTCGCTCAGGTCGGCGACCATGTACATGCGTTGGCCGGTCTTGACGTGGTCTCCGCTGCGCACGAGCACCTCGAGCACCGTTCCTCCCATCTGCGAGGGGATCTCGAAGACCTCCTGAGCGCTGCTGGCCGCTTCCAGGCGCGCGATCCCGGCTTCGGACAACCCGAGCTGGCGGAGCTTCTCGCGCCCACCCTCGAGCCGGGCATGGGCTCGTTCGCGCATGAACTCCGACGCGCTCGCGTCCAGGGCGCGGACCGCCGCCTTCCCTTCGAGCAGCTCCTGGTGCGCGCGGAGCAGCTCCGGGCTGTAGAGCGCGACCAGCGTCGAGCCCGCGGTGACCTGCTCACCCGTGATGCTGACGGGTTGGGCCTCGACGCGTCCGTTCGTCCAGGCCGTGATGTGCTCGAGGCGGGTTTCATCGACTTCGAGCATGCCGACCATGCGCACCTCGTGGACCGCCGGAGCACGGATGACGCGGCCCGTGCGGATGCCCGCCCGGGCGACGGCGGCGTTGGGCAGAGTGAGCTCCGGGGCCTTGACGCTCGGCCCAGCCTCCGCGGGTGGTGGGGGCGCGGCCGCCTGCTCTTGGGTGAAGGCGAATCCGCCCTCGCTCTGGACGCCCAGGTAGAAAGCGCCCACGACCAGACCGAGCACGAGGGCTCCCCAGCACCAACGCCAGATGAAGCGGAGCAGACTCCAGAGACCAGACAGCAGGCGTCTCATGATCGGTCCTCACCTTGGGGCTCAGACTCCTCGGGCAGCGAGCCCTCGCCGGAGTCCGGGGGATGGGCCGAGGCCGCGCCGTCGCTTGCTTCGTCGACAGCGCCTGGGTTTCCGTCCTGCCCTGCGTCACTCGGTCCTTCCTCGGCGCCTTCGGAGCCCTCCGGGTCGGCGACCGCAGCGGACGACGCTTGTTCTGCCCCCTTTTCAGGCCGGTCGAAGCAGGGGTCGTCCATGCCGAGCTTGAACTTGATCTCCATAGCCAGGCAGTACAACACGGGTACGACGAGCAAGGTGACCAATTCGATGGTCATGCCCCCGAAGGAGGGGATGGCCATGGGAACCATGACGTCGGCGCCGCGTCCGGTCGATGTCAGAACGGGAAGCAGGGCGAGGATGGTCGTCGCGGTCGTCATCAGACACGGCCGCACCCGTCGCTTGCCGGCGATCAGGGTCGCGCGGCGGATGGCTTCGATGGAGTCGATCTTCTCACGCTTGAAGACCTGCTGCAGATAGGTCGCGATGACCACCCCGTCGTCGGTGGCGATGCCGAAGAGGGCGATGAAACCGACCCAGACCGCCACCGAGAGGTTGAAGGGGCTGACCTGGAAGGTCTGCTGCAGGTCCACCCCGAAGACGCTCGCATCGAGGAACCACGGCTGAGCGTAGAGCCAGATCATCAGGAAGCCGCCGGCCCAGGCGATGGCGATGCCAGAGAAGATGAAGCTGGTCGTCGCGACGCTCCGGAACTGCAGATACAAGATGATGAAGATCAGGAAGAGAGCCAGCGGGAGCACGACAGCGAGCCGCTTCTCGGAGCGCACCTGGTTCTCGTAGGAACCGGCGAAGACGTAGGTGCAACCCCGCCGATTCAGCCCCGGCAGCGCGTCGATCTCGGCCTGCGTGAGCTCTCGCCCCTCGGCCCGGGCCAGGCCCTTCGCCTCTTCCAGAGCCGTCTCGAAGATCTGCTCCTGCTGCTGCAGGTAGTCGCGCGCCTCCTCGACGACGGCGACCTCCGCGTTCCCCTCGCGCTTGTCGAGCAGCACGTAGCCGATGAGGAAGGTGTCTTCGCTCTTGATCGCCTGGGGACCGCGCAGATAGCGGATCTCCGCGAGCTGGGTCAGGGGAATCTGTGCGCCCTGGCGCCCGGGCACGAGGATGTGCTCCAGGGAGTCGACCTTGTCCCTGAGCTCTCTCGTGTAGCGGACCCGTACGCTGTAACGCTCCCGGCCCTCGACCGTCGTCGTGATGCGTTTGCCGCCGATGGCGATCTCGACCACGTCCTGCACATCCTGGATGCGGATGCCGTAGCGCGCGATGGCTTCGCGGTCGATGTGGATCTCCAGGTAGGGCTTGCCGACGATGCGGTCGGCGATGACCGCACTGCTCTTGACGCTGGGCACCTCCTTGAGGAAGCGCTCGATGTCGAGGCCGACCTTCTCGATGGTCTCGAGGTCGGGGCCTTTGACCTTGACCCCCATCGGCGCCCGCATTCCGCTCTGGAGCATGACGATGCGGGCCGCGATGGGCTGCAGCTCCGGCGCCGAGGTCGCGCCGGGGAACTGGGCCGCCTTGACGATCTCTTCCCAGATGTCGTCTGCGCTCGTGATCTCGTCCCGCCACTGCCGGAAGAAGCGGCCTTCGGGGTCGGGGATCAGCTCGCCGGACGTGTCCCGCACGAAGTCGCCGCCCGCGTCGGTCCGGAAGCGGATGCGCTCTCCATGCTCGTCGGTCTTGTACTCGGGCAGGTAGTTGATCACCGTCTCGACCATCGAGATGGGCGCCGGATCCAACGAACTCTCGACACGGCCGATCTTGCCGACGACCGATGAGACTTCCGGGATCTCGCGGATCGCGCGGTCCTGCAGGGACACCATCTCGAGGCATTCGCCGATGGAGGCGTGGGGCATCGTGGTCGGCATGTACAGGTAGGAGCCCTCGTCCAGCGGCGGCATGAACTCCTTGCCCCGCCCCTCCCAGTCCTGAGCGAGGGTCCAAAGGACACGGGTCTCGAGGTCCTTGTTCGGCACGTCCTCCCAGGACACGCCTTCGTAGCGCGCCACTGCATCCGGCATGTCGCCGAAAATGGTGCCTGGACCGAGCCAGACGTAGCCGCCGAAGCCCAGGATCAGAAGGGGCAGACACAGGAAGGCCAGCTTGTGCCGCAGGCACCAGGCCAGGATCCTGGGGTAGACCAGGATGAAGATCTGGAAGAGGGCGAGCAGCCCACCGATGGTGCCTCCAACGAAGAGCAGGTTCTTGAAGACGCCGCGCTCCGGACCGAGGGGCAGCCAGTCCGTGGTCAGGACGACGACGGTCGCCGCGACCGCCACCAGGCTGGCCAGATAACCGACCCAGCGTCCCACCCATTTGGGGAGCAGGTCGCTGAGCAGGCTCCACAGGCTGTAGGTGGCGAGCGCGACTCCGGCCCACCACCAGGTGTAGATGGCGAGCGGGACCGAGCCGAGCAGCAGGAGCGCGAAGAAGACCCGCTTGAGCCCCTTCTTGCTGATCTTCCAGCAGAAGAGCACGTGCCCGAAGGGCGGGATGATCGTCATCGCCACGATGATCGAGGCGAAGAGGGCCAGGGTCTTGGTATAGGCCAGGGGTTTGAACAGCTTGCCTTCGGCGCCTTGCAGGGTGAAGACCGGCAGGAAGCTGACGATGGTCGTCGAGACCGCAGTCACCAGGGCGCTGCCGACCTCGGAGGCGGCGCGGTAGATCGTCTTCAGGTCTGAGACGCCCGGTCTCTTCTCCTTCAGATGGCGGAGCATGTTCTCACAGAGCACGATGCCCATGTCGACGATGGTCCCGATGGCGATGGCGATGCCCGACAGGGCCATGATGTTCGCATCGACTCCCAGATAGCGCATCCCCACGAAGCACAGCAGGACGGCAAGGGGCAGGATGCCCGAGATCAAGAGCGAGCTCCTGAGGTGCAGGACCATCAGCAGGACGACCACGACCGTGATCAGGATCTGCTGGCGGATGGCGGTGCTCAGGGTGCCGAGGGTCTCGTTGATCAGCTCGGTGCGGTCGTAGAAGGGGACGATGGTCAGCTTGCTGACCGTGCCGTCTGGCAGGGTCTTGCCCGGCAGACTCGGCGCGATCTCTGCGATCTTCTGCTTGACGTTCTTGATGACCTGGAGGGGATTCTCGCCGTAGCGGACCACGACCACACCGCCGACCGCCTCGCTGCCCTCCTTGTCGAGGGCGCCGCGCCGCAAGGCCGGCCCCTGGCTGATGGTCGCCACATCCTTGATGTAGACCGGCACATCGTCGTGGATCTTGACGACGTTGTGCTTGAGGTCCTCGATGTCGGTCAGGAAGCCGACGCCACGGATCACGTATTCGACGCGGTTGACCTCGATCGTGCGCGCCCCGACGTCGAGGTTGCTGCGCTTGACGGCCTCGAAGACGTCGCGCAGGGTGACGTGCTTGGCCCGCATGGCGTCAGGGTCGACGTCGACCTGGTACTCGCGCTCGTAGCCTCCCACCGAGGCGACCTCGGAGACCCCTTCGGCCGAGAGCAGACCGTAGCGGACGGTCCAGTCCTGGATGCTGCGCAGCTCCTCGAGGTTCCAGCCGCCGGTGGGGTTGCCGTCGGGGTCACGACCTTCGAGGGTGTACCAGTAGATCTGACCCAGCGCCGTCGCGTCGGGGCCGAGGGCAGGCTGGACGTCGGGGGGGAGCGTTCCAGCGGGCAGACTGTTGAGCTTCTCGAGGACGCGCGAACGAGACCAGTAGAACTCGACGTCGTCCTTGAAGATCACGTAGATGCTCGAGAAGCCGAAGAAACTGTAGCTGCGCACCGTCTTGACGCCGGGGAGCCCGAGCAGGGCCACCGTCATCGGGTAGGAGATCTGGTCGTCGACATCCTGGGGAGAGCGGCCGGGCCATGGGGTGAAGACGATCTGCTGGTTCTCCCCGATGTCGGGGATGGCGTCGACCGGGACCGGATCCCGCGGCAGACCGCCCAGGTCCCAGTCGAAGGGTGCCGTGCGCATGCCCCAGAGGATCGCGAAGACCACCAGGAGCAGCGTGACGAGCTTGTTGTGGAGGCAGAAGTGGATGATGCTGTCGATCAAACCACGTCGCTCGAGGGAGGGCCCGCTCATCACCTCTCCTCCCCGTGCTGGTGTGAGCCGTGGCCCTCATGGCCGGGCATAGAAGGCTGCATAGGCATGTTCATGGTGTCCATTCCCGGCTTCTCTTCGGGTTCGGAGAGGATGTAGGCTGGCAGCCGACCCAGGGTCGTACCGCACTCGAGCATCATCGAGCCGAAGTAGGGGTTCTTGAGGTGCGGATGGTCCTGGAACCAGTGAGCTCCCTCGGGTGACGGCATCGGGAGACGCTGCAGGGCAGGCAGATCACCGGCGCGGAAGCGTCCCGCCATCGGGCACTCCATCAACCAGACCGGCGCGTCCTCGCGGCCGAACTGCTCGAGCACCGGCGCCATCAACGCGGTGAGGCGGAAGAGGCTTTGTTTGACCGACGCATCGTCCCCGGTCTCCGGGACGAAGGCGGTCAGCGGCGTGCCCAGCTCCTGCCACAGCTCCCGACCGGCTTCGGGAACAGGGGCGTCGCCGAGCGCCTCGAGCGCCGCGCTGACCTCTGCGAGCGCGGCGCGACCGCCCTCCACGTCGTCCCCTGCCAGGGCGCGGACCAGCGCGAAGTAGGCGGAGTAGACCTCTTCCAGCTTGCTTCGCAGGTCGCGGCTGCTGAGTTGGGACCGCGCTTCGAGCGCCACGGCGCTGTCGATCCGGAAGTTGGCGTGGCGGACGAGCATCTCCCCCTCTTCGAGGCCGGCGACGATCTGGACCTCGTCGGCGCTGGCCGCGCCGAGCTGCACGACCCGGCCGCGGGCCTCGGTCCCGGGCCCTTCATGGGCCTCCCGCACGACGAAGGCCAGGTGGCGGATCCCGGTGTCGAGGACCGCTGTGCGCGGCACGACGAGCACCAGGCTGTCGCCGCCCGACGTCAGGGCCAGGCTCGGACCGTGGGCGCGGACGAACATGCCGGGCTTGAGCAGGCCGCTCTTGTTGTCGGCCTCGAGGCGGATGCGCACCGAGCTGGTGCGCGGCTCGACCTCGGGATGGATGAAGGTGACGACCGCGCTGAAGGAGCGGCCCCCATAGGCCTCGGGCACGACCTCGAGGCTCTGCCCCAGATGGATCCAACCGAGCTCCGCCTCGGGCACATCGAGGTAGATCCAGACCCGGCTCAGATCGGCCACGTCGTAGATCGGCGTCCCGCGCTGGACCCAATCCCCCGCCCGTCGGTGCATGGCGAAGACGATACCCTGGGCGGGCGAGACGATCTCGAGGTTGGTCAGACGCCGCCCGCCCTCTTCGAGGCGTGTGATCTGCGCTTCGGTCAGTCCGAGCAGGCGCAGGTTCTCCCTCGAGCTCTCGAGGCTCCGCTCGGTCGAGCTGCGGACGCGTTGCGACGCGCCCTCCCCGAGCGCTTCGAGAGCCCTCTTGTCTTGGAGGAGCTGGGTTTGCGCGGTCAGGAGCTCGGGGCTGTAGAGCGAGACCATGTGCTCGCCCTTGCGGACCGGGATGCCCGTGTAGTTGACGTAGAGGGTGTCGAGCCGTCCCGCCGTCCACGCGGTGACTTTGGACAGGCGCGTCTCGTCGACCTCGACTTTGCCGACAAGGTCGAGCTCGTGGCGCAAGACGCGACGCTGTACGCGCACGGTCTCGAGCCCATCCAGCTTCGCCGCGAGCTCCGACCGCGGGGGCACGGTCGCCGGGATGTCGGAGGCGTCGGGCATGATGACCAGGGCCATGTTGCAGATGGGGCAGAGCCCGGGCTGGTCGCTCTGGATCTGAGGATGCATCGAGCAGTAGTAGGTGACCTTGGCCGTTCCGGCGATGGCTCCGCCACCTTCGCCATGGTGGGTGAAGCCCAGCCCCAACAGCAGCGCAGCGATCGTGACCGCGGCGACCAGCAGAAGGCGGATGACGACACCAGCCACCACGGCCAGCCGCGATCTCTGCACCGCCTCCGGCTCGAAGTCCGTGGAATCCGCCGTGCTCATTCCGACTCCTCCGCCATGCTGAAACGCTCGCCGAGCAGGCGTTCAAGGGTCGCCAGGGCGCGCAGGGCATCCGCGCGGCTGCGTTCGAGCTGCAGCTGGAACTCGAGCAGGGTCCGCTCGGCTTCGATCACCGAGAGGAACTCGAGCGCCCCCGCCTCGTAGGCTGTCTGTGTCACCGTCAGGGACTGGGTCTGTTTCGGGATCAGGGTGTCGCGGTACAGGGACAGGCGGCGCTGCGCGTCCCGCCACTCGAAGAGCGCCTGGCAGAGCTCGGCTTCGAGCAGGAGCCGTGTGTCCGCGAGCTCCCACGAGGCGGCGCGTTTCTCAGCGCGTGCCTGGTCTACACGCGCCCGGGTCTTGCCCGTGAAGATGGGGAGGTTCAGTCCGAGGCTCACCACGACCGGATCCTTGCCGCTGTCGTCGACCCCGTGCGCCATGGCGCCGTCGGTCTCGATCCAGTCGACTCCTACCGTGAAGTCCGGGTACCAGCCCTCCTCTGCCAAAGCCTCCGCCTCCTCGGCCCGCGAGATCTTCTCGGAGACCACCGCCAGCTCCGGATTGTGGGCCGCCAGTTTCTCGACCAGAACGGCCAGGCTGTCCGAAGGAGCCACCAGGCTCGGGATCTTTTGTGGCTCGGGCAGCAGCTCCGAAGAACCGGACAGGCCGAGGGCCGCGCGCAGACGGGCAGACAGCGGTGAGCGCTGGTCCTCCAGGCTCGCTATGTGGTCCTCGACCTTGCCGATCTCGACCTGGACCCGGATCAGGTCCGCCTGCCCGGCCTGTGTCTGCAGCCGGGCCTGGGCAACGGCCTCGAGCTGGATGAGGAGCTCCAGGATCTCGCGGGTCTGTGCCAGGGCTCGGCCGTTGTAGGCGTAGGCAGCGTACGCATGGCTCACCTTCTCGTAGAGGCGGAACTTCCTTGCTGCGAAGCGTGCCTCGGCGACATCCGCCGCTGCCAGCGCGACATCCCGGGCCGCAAAGAGGCGCGGCAGCCAGGGGATCTTCTGGCGAAGCCCGATCCGGAAGCGTTGCGGACCGACGCGTGTCTCGACCTCCTGGGCGAAGACCCCGAAGCTGATGGTCGGATCGGGCAGCGTGAAGACCTGAGGCGATTGGAGCAGGGCCGCCTGCCACTCCTCGAAGGCGCGCTTCAGATCGGGGCTGTTCGTGAGCGCGAGCTGCAGGAAGGCATCGAGCTCTGCCTCGTCGGGGATCACGGGCTCCTGCGCCCTGTGGGAGGAGGCGCGGATGGCCTCCTCGACCTCGCGCAGCTCCCGCCAGGCCTGCTCTTCCCGGGCCGAGCGGCAGCCGACAAGGAGGAGGCACAAGACCGTCAGACAGATGCGCGGAACCATGTCGCCGCTCCCATGTCAGCAGGCTGGTCGGGCGAGGACCATGACGTTTGTCGGCAAGCCCCGTGCCAGAGCATAGCATGCGCGCCGAACGCGCGTGTTGCGGTGGGCTTCCACACCGCGGCGCTCCATGGTGAGCAACGGACTGATCAGAATCTGGTGGGTGGGGTCGACAGTTTCTGGTGGTTCGTCCGCCCGGGAGGGGCCTCAGTCCGGGAGGGCCGAGGTCTTCAGCCGCAGGGCGTTGAAGATGACCGACACCGAGCTGAAAGCTATGACCGTCCACGCTCTTTGAGGGGGAACGAGCCCATTCTGACCGAGATCTAAGAAGGGAAAGGCGGGAGCCCCCTCACAGATCTTGGCGGATTCCAAGGGGGCTCCCCTGTCCGAAAGGACGGG